>DNFX01000254.1 GCA_003486795.1 Actinomycetota bacterium | reverse complement strand
TGCAGATATAGAAAAAGCAAAAAAAATTATCGGATTCAGACCTCATACATCTATTGAAGATGGCATTAAAAAGTTTATAACATGGTATGAGAAAAATTTAAAATATGGAAAACTATATGAGTAAAAATCAAAGAATGGAAAAGGCTGCAAGCCTGTGCAGCAAGGATGAGAAAATATATCTCTCAGTAGTAATACCGGTTTATAATGAAAAACAAAGTCTCGGACATCTTTATGAGAACCTGAATGCTGTTCTTCCGAAAATAGGAAAAAGTTATGAAGTCATACTTATAGATGACGGAAGCAGAGATGGAAGTTTTATTGAATTAAAAAAGATTCATGAAAAAAACAATAACTATAAAATAATCAGATTCAGAAAAAATTTCGGTCAGACCCCTGCAATGAGTGCAGGCTTTGATTATGCAAGAGGAGAGGTAATTATTACCCTGGATGCGGATCTTCAAAATGATCCCTTAGATATACCGCTTCTTCTTGAGAAAATGGAAGAAGGATACGATATAGTATCGGGATGGAGGGCAAACAGGCAGGATAAGACAATTTCAAGAAAGCTGCCTTCCATAATAGCAAACTGGCTTATTGCAAAACTTACCAGGGTGCATATACATGACTACGGTTGCACGCTTAAAGCATACAGCAGGGATGTAGTCAAGAATGTTGATCTTTATGGTGAGATGCACCGTTATATACCCGCAGTAGCAAGCTGGATGGGAATCAGCGTTGCAGAAGTAAAGGTAAGTCATCACAGCAGAAAATTCGGAAAGTCAAAATATGGAATTTCCCGAACAATAAGAGTAATCCTTGATATCATAACAATCAAATATCTTCTGAGTTACTCACAGAGGCCGATACAGATATTCGGACTTCTGGGACTTTTTACCGGAACTGTCGGTTTCATTATTACTGTCTACCTTATAATCATGAGGTTGTTTTTTCAGATGCCCCTTGCAGACAGACCTCTCTTCACATTATCCATTTTTATGATTTTTATAGGAGTGCAGTTGATAACAATGGGTATACTTGCTGAACTGATTATGAGGACCTATCATGAAGCTTCCGGAAAACCTACTTATGCAGTTAAGGAAATAATCGATTAAAACTGCAGCCTTCTTATTATATCAATTACCTTTTTGCCGAAATTACCATCAAGAAGCCTGTAGTCCAATATTTCAATAAATATAATAAGTGCAATAAAAAAAATAAAAGCATAAAAAAGATAATAAAGAATTTTTGCTATCCAGATTTTATACAAAATATTTCCTTCTCACATCATTAAAACATTTTTTTACTTTTGATGATTCAATTAAAATATAAAAACCAAAAAATTTCAAAGAAAAAGGGCGGATTTAAGAATCTTTTATTTTGTAACAACACTTTGCAGCCCCCTTTGCACCATAATCTCTTTTAATGCATTCTTAATGCGTTTTTTATCGTTCTAAATATCATATTTTTATTTTCTCATACCGTATCCGTCAAGATACTGCACCACATAATGAAATATTGTCTGGGCAACCACTGCTGAACCTTCAGGCGTATAATGAACCCAGTCCAGCACATATCTTCCTGGATCTCTTGAAAGAGGTGTATAAATATCGATTACAGGAATCCCATTTGCTGCCCCGATATTATATATAATCCTCTGATATTCAGGCCATCCTGTCTTGGATGGCTCCATAGAAGTATTTATATATCCAAGGCTTTCCAGAAAAACTGTTGCATTGATTGATTTTGCTTTTCCGACAAGACCGTTTAAATAATAACTGAATTTATCGGTACCGCCACCTGTATCATTTGTTCCATAACCTATTATGATAATATGCGGCCTGTATCCGGCTACAGATGAATCAAAACGATAAAAACCTCCGGAAGCAGTTTCCTGTGGAATCCCGCTTGCAATAATACTATAATCGCTTCTCGGATAAGTGGATTCCAGCATGCTTCCAAGTATCTGCGGCCAGTTTGACTTGGCAACCAGCGAATCTCCCATACATACTATTGTAACTTTAAAATTTGCCTTTACTCCTATCTCTGCCTGTTCTATTTCAAAATCAGCGCCATTTGATCCAAGACTGAAGTCGGTTTTGATAGTTCCTCCATTAGTCATCCCTGATGAAACCTGAAAATCAAGGACTGCTTCCTTTTTCTCACCGATATCTATTCTGTTTATTTTAAATATTATTTCATCCTCTCCTGACTCAATTATTTCTACTCCATCACATTTCGCACTTCCCGGAACATATCTGGTGTACTGGGGAACAGGACATTTAAGTATTACATCTTCAGCCCATACATCACCATTATTTTCAATAACTATATTCGAGCTTATTACATCTCCCGCCCATAAATATTCACCGTTTTTATCAAAAAGAGTAATCGCTGAGTTTCCGAGATCGGGAAAGAGTTTAACCACTGATTCTGCAGAAGCCTGAAGATTATCCCCCTGTAAACTTCTCAGGCTTGCGGTATTTATAAGTACTTCGTCTTTTTGAACTCCTTCAAGAATCTTTAAGTTATATGAAAAAGATGTTTCATTGTCTATCTT
>DNFX01000211.1 GCA_003486795.1 Actinomycetota bacterium | reverse complement strand
TTTTATTAAAAAGGGACCAAATTATACGTCCCTGTGGCTCAGTATTGCTGCAACTATTCTCTCAAAATCTCCTATGCTTCCGAATTCAATTTCTATTTTTCCTTTTTTCTTTCCCTGTATTATTTTTACCGGGGCATTAAGAATTCCGGAGATCTTTTCACTAATTGATGGAAATTTGGAGAGCGGTACAATTTCCTTATTTTTTGCGGTTTCCGGCAGGCTGTTCTTTTTGTTTACCAGTTTTTCTACTTCTCTTACACTGAGATCGTTTTTTACAATAGCTTCCGCTATCTGAAGCTGGTCATCAGCCTTTTTAAGGCTTGCAAGAGCTTTTGCATGACCTGCGCTTACTTTGCCTTCATCAATAAATTTCTGTATGCTTAAAGGCAGGCTTAATATCCTAAGGGTGTTTGTTATAAAAGCTCTGCTTTTGCCGACCTGTTTCGAAAGTTCTTCATGGGTTATTTTAAACTCTTCCAGCAACTGCTTAAATGTAAGAGCCTGTTCAACGGGACTCAGGTTTTCACGGTGTATATTTTCTATCAGAGCCATGGCAAGGCTGGAATTGTCGTCCACATTTGTATTGATTATTGCAGGTATTGTTGTAAGTCCGGCCATTCTTGCTGCCCTGAATCTTCTTTCTCCTGCTATTATTTCATATCGCTCTTCACCATCAGCTTTTCTTACCATAATCGGCTGGATAACTCCAAATTGTTTTATCGATTCTGACAGCTCATGCAGACTATCCTCATAAAAATTATGTCTTGGCTGATTTTTATTAGGTTCAATGACATCAATGCTTAAATCAAGAATACTGCTTGAATTTATTTCTGACGATTCTGAAGTCTTGCTAATATTAGGTATAAGAGCGCCCAGCCCCCTACCCAGACCTCTTTGAGCCATTCTCAATCACTTCCTTTGTAAAATCCTTGTATGCTAAAGCTCCCTTGCAATCAGGATCATAAAATAAAATGGGCTTTCCATAACTTGGAGCCTCACTTAATCTTACATTCCTGGGGATAATCGTATTATAAACTTTGCTGGAAAAATATTTTTTAACTTCAGATAGAACCTGTTCGGAAAGCTTTATTCTCGGATCAAACATAGTCATGAGAGCACCTGCTATTTCAAGGCTGGAATTAAGATTTTCCTTTACAAGCGTAATAGTATTAAGAAGCTGTCCCAACCCTTCAAGTGCATAATATTCGCATTGTATGGGTATTATAACTTCATTAGCTGCACTTAATGCGTTTATTGTCAGAAGACCAAGAGCAGGCGGACAATCTATTATTATATAATCATATAAATCATTTAGCTTTCCAATTGCTTCCTTTAATCTGTATTCACGTTTCATACTTGTTACAAGCTCTACTTCTGCTCCTGCGAGGTGAATGGACGAAGGGATAATATAAAGATTCGAAAAGTCTGTTTTGCTGGCAATATTATTTATGTCTTCTCCGGATATTATTACATTGTATATAGATTTTCTGTCCGAATCAGACCCAAAACCAAGACCACTTGTAGAATTGCTTTGTGGATCCATGTCAATAATTAATGTTTTGTAACCGAAATGTCCGAGATATGCAGTCAGATTAACAGCTGTAGTGCTTTTACCGACTCCGCCTTTCTGATTAGCAATTGCGATTATTCTTTTGATGTTATTGTCTTTCAAATTTTAAATCTTCTCCATATATATAATTACAATATTAATTAATAATATATAACCATAATAGCAATTATGAAATATTAATAAAAAAACAAAAAACAGGAAAATAAATAACCAAATTAATATATTATAAATATATAATTATTGTATAATAAATTTCTTAATAGTTGAAAGACTTCTAGGGTATTTGTCCGGTGTTTCAGAAACTTTCTCAAGTACCTCTATCGCCCTGAATTCTTCAAGAAAAGGAACTCTGACTTCCTTAACCAGAACTACGCTAACGCCGAGTTCTTTCATTACGCTTTCAGTTAAAGCAATTTCCTCATAAATTTTTCTACTTTTATAGAAAAATAAATTACCATTAATTTTAGCAAATGGCGTTATTAATTCAAGCAAAATATTAATATTTGCAAAGGCTCTTGCAAAACAATAATCTATATTCCCGCGATACCTTAAATCTCTTGCGAGTATCTCTGCCTGATTGCTGATAATTTCAACATTCTCTAATTTTAATTCATTGATGATATTAATTAAAAAATCTGATTTTTTCTTACTTTTTTCTATTAAAAGGAATCTGTTGGAGTTAAAGATAATTGCCAGCAGTATCCCTGGAAAACCGCCTCCTGTTCCCAAATCCAGCATTATCTTTTCTTTAAGGACTATAGGATGAAAATAGGTTTTTAATTCTAAAACTGAAAGGCAGTCAAGAAAATGCCTTATAAATATCTCGTCCGGTTCTTTTGTTCCAAGGATATTTGTATGCCTGTTAAATTCTACTGCTTTATGGTGAAACTTTAAAATATTCTCAATCTGATATGCTTCCGGCTCATATCCGTATTCCCTGAAAAAATTTATTAACATTTTTTTATAATCCATATTAAATATCTTTAACAGTAGTTTGTTTTAGTTTATTTGATTTAATATTGATCATCAAAATAGATATATCCGCCGGTGACACTCCGGCAATCCGTGATGCCTGACCCAGAGTTTCGGGTTTAAAATAATTAAGCTTTTCCTGTGCACTGAAGGTCAAACCTGTAATATTGTGATAATCAATATCAGAAGGCAGTGAAATATTCTCGATTGTATTATATTTTTTATTTTCTTCAATCTGTTTGAGAATATAACCCTCATACTTAATATTGATTTCTACCTGTTTAACAACTTCGGGATCGGCATTATTATCATTCAGTAAAAAATATTTAAGTAAATCATTGATTTTAATCTCCGGCCTTTTCAATAAGTCATATAATTTTATAGGGGAATCAATATCTGATGTGCTCATAGAATTAAATACCTGGGTGGTTTCTGAAGAAGGTTTTATAAACCTGGTTTTTAAATGTTGTGTAAGCCTGTCTATTGATTTTATTTTTCTTAATACTTTTTTATAGTCTCTGCTACTTATCAGACCGATTGAATGACCGTATTTTGCGAGTCTGATATCTGCATTATCAGCTCTTAAAAGCAGCCTTTGTTCTGCGCGTGAAGTATACATTCTGTAAGGTTCGACAAGCTCTTTTGTCAG
>DNFX01000023.1:2358-4841 GCA_003486795.1 Actinomycetota bacterium | reverse complement strand
CAACTATAAGAAATTATCTTAAAACTCGTTTCTGGTATAAATATATCCCCATTTAAAGTCTGCAACTCAGTTCTAACTTTTGCTCACTATACCCAGCCCAAATTGCTATTTGTAATCTTCGGATATAATATCTTCTATTTTTACAAAACCTGCCTTTGAGGATTTTTCTCTTTCTTCAAATTCTTCAATTATTTCTTTATCTTTAATCTCCTCATAAAGGTCCCATAGGGATAACTTAAGCAGGCTTGAATAATCGCAATTATAATATTTTTTTAATATTTTAAGTATTTTTGTTTCCTTATCATTAAATCTTACTGATACTACTGCCATTTTTTATACACCTCATCTCTCTTACCAATATAAATAACATTTATATCTTTTTCGAAAAAATAAAACAAAGCCCTATATTTACCCTTCCTTGTTCATAAGATTTTCATCTTCTTTTGTTATTATTGCTCCAACAGGCAAAATAATGCCTGAACTATAAAGTAACAATGGATAGATAAAGGAGGTGTAAACATATTATGTTAAAAAGAAAGAAAATAACTATTGCATCTACAGCAATTGGTATAGCAATGGTAGGAATGCTTGCATTTGCTGCACCTCTTCTTGGAGCTGATAAATCACCAGATTTACAGTCCAGTTCTACAACTTCTGCTGAAGAGGTAATTGTAGGAAATGATACCGATACTATTAAGGAAGAAGTAGCAAAAGAAAATGAAGCAGAAGATACGTTAGAAGCAGGTGGTGCCGAAGAAGCGAATGAAAGTAGCGACATCAAAGAGGCTGACGAAAATCTTCCTGGAGGTGGACATGAAGACCCTGAAGGAATTGAAGTAGACCACCAGTTTGAAGGTGTCGAATAAACATCCTGTATCGTAGATTAAATCCCTCTGGTATTTTATTATTGGAGGGATTTAATCATTAAATGGTATCTTGATTTTAAAGTTATCCATAAAATTATAAAAAACTATTATTTTAGGTGTAAAATTATTAACAAAGCATATAGTTATCAAAATATTTAAAAGCATGAGATTATTATTAGTAGAAGATCAGAAAAAACTGGTAACATACCTTAAAAAAGGTCTTGAAAACAACAGTTTTGCCGTAGATTTTTCATATGATGGGAAAAAAGGTCTTGAACTTGCCTTATATGGTGATTATGATTTAATAATCCTTGATATAATGCTTCCTGAGATGGATGGTATTCAAGTATGTAAATCACTTAGAGCAAAAAAAATAGATACTCCGGTTTTAATGCTTACAGCAAAGGATGCAATTGCTGATAAAGTTGAAGGTCTTTACACGGGGGCTGATGATTACCTTACAAAACCCTTTTCTTTTGATGAGCTTCTTGCAAGAATAGCAGCACTCCTGCGCCGCCCTCATAAAAAGGAACCTGAAATATTGACCAGTCAGGATATATCACTTGACAATTTGAAACACATTGTTAAAAAAGGACAAAATAAATTAGATTTTACTCTTAAAGAATATTCAGTTTTAGAATACCTGTTAAGAAATAAAGGTCAGGTTTTAAGCAGAGAACAAATCAATGATCATTGCTGGGATTTTAATAATAATTCATTTACAAATAATGTGGATGTCTATATAAAACGTATTAGGAAAAAACTTGATGAGAAATATCTTGAAAAATATATCCAGACCGTTTATGGGGTGGGTTACAAGTTTAAAGAATGACAGTTTTTTAAAAGCCAGATTAAAACTTACTCTATTTTATGCTGCCACTTTGTTTGTAATAATTGTTATATTCAGCTCTCTTTTATATGTGTTATTTTTAAATAATATTATAAATAACAACGAATTCGAAGAGGAGACTCCCTCTGCTTCAACATCTCTATTAGAATACCAGGTGTTAAATGNNTGTTAAATGATGCCATCGACAGGTTAAAACTGACACTGATAATATCTGATGCGGCAATAATAATTGTAATATCGCTGCTTGGATTTTTCCTGTCAAACAGGACTTTAAGACCTATAAAGAATTCTCTTGAAGAGCAGAAAAGATTTGTATCAGATTCAGCACATGAACTTCGAACTCCTCTTACAATAATGAAAACAAGCCTTGAGACAGTGTCTGCCGAAAAAAAACAGTCTTTAAGAGAATACCAGGTACTTACAAAAGACTTGCTAGAAGAAACAAATAAATTGATAAACATATCAAACGGTCTGCTGTTTTTATCCAGGAAAGATTCTGGAGCATTACAGAATAGTAATGAAGACATAGATATTTCATCAATCTGTCAAAGGCTATTAAATTTATTTGAATCTTATGCAACTCAAAAGTCTGTTTCCCTTAAAAGTAATATAAAAGAAAGGTATTATATAAAGGGAAACTACGAACAAATAAATCAGCTTTTAATAAACCTTTTAAAAAATGCCATTGATTATAATAAAAAAGGTGGAGAGGTATATCTGAGCTTAGAGAAAGAAAAAAATAATGTTATTTTAAAAGTTAAAGACAC
>DNFX01000023.1:0-2306 GCA_003486795.1 Actinomycetota bacterium | reverse complement strand
TATTTCATTTCAAAGTATCTGAAGAAAAGTTTTTTAATTTTTAATACTTTTTAAATAATCCAAAATTCTTTATATCTTTTAAAAATCCCTAAAATCAACTATTTTTTTCTTTGTTCATAAGATATTCATTTTTTTCTGCTATGATGCATTTTTCACTAATGTTTATTTTTAAATAAAAAATCAAAGTAAAGAAAATTAATATAAAAAGGTGAAACTATATATGGGGAATAAAGAAGTGGTAATCGACATGAAAGGGTTTGTAAAAAAATATAATGGCATTACCATCCTAAAACAGATGTAGAACACTGATTAAGCATAATAATAGAAAAGGAGAAATTAAGTTTGCAGGCATGGATTATACAGGTTATGGATCGGTTTGGATATATTGGGATTTCTTTTCTAATTGCATTAGAAAATATCTTTCCACCAATTCCATCAGAGGTTATCCTTACTTTTGGAGGATTTATGACAACTTTTAGCAAGATGACTGCTTGGGGGGTCATTATAGCATCAACTGTTGGTTCACTAATGGGTGCGATTATCTTATATTTTATTGGAAGGTTGTTTACAACTGAAAAAATGGAAAAATGGCTTAATGGTAGATGGGGGCGTGTTCTACATCTTAAAAAAAGTAATATTAATAGAGCTGGCATTTGGTTTAAGCGATATGAGAAGTGGGCTGTGTTTTTCTGTCGATGTATTCCAGTTGTGCGCAGCTTAATTTCAATTCCAGCAGGTATAGCGAAGATGTCAATGTGGTTGTTCCTTTTATTGACCATAGCTGGTTCTCTTGTTTGGAATACAACACTGGTTTATTTAGGTGTTGCTCTGGGATCCTCATGGGAAATTATTATAGGGTATATGGACTCTTACACCATCATAACGATAACAATCTTTGGTTTAATTTTATTGGTTTTAGCAATAATTTATTTAAAAAAGAGATTTAGAAGTAAAAATGATATTAAACAGATGGAATAATTTTATGAAACTAATAAATCATTTAATTATTTTGATGCCACCTCTTAAAAAGGGAGTTTTACCTCGGAATAGGAATCCTTTTGGTTTTATTTAAAAACCAATAACAGATACCCAAAAAAAAAGTGCCGATAATTGTCATAATAAACATCAAAATATTTTTCTTTTTGTTAATTTTATCTCCGGATTTTTGAACTATTTTTTGTAAAAAAGATTTATTTTTGGGAATATGTAGCATTTTTAAAATTACTTTAATATTACTCACTTTTCTTTCTCCTTTATTGATTTTTTTCTCCTTAATCAATTTTTGATAAACCATTTCTGTTTGTTTTACAATATCTGGCCAATCCAGATGAGCGACCCTCTTCTGAGCATTATTACATAAAAACTCATATTCCTTTTGCGAAAGGGAGCAAATTTTTTTAACTTTTTTGGCAAAAGTCCTGGGGTGAGCTTCTTTTCCCAAGAGAAAGCCAACTGAATCATCAATAAATTCACTAACAGTTTCGTTGGACAAACCAACAACCGGAGTGCCTGAAGCTAAAGCCTCAATAATCACCAAACTTTGAACTTCCATTTTAGAAGCCGAAACAAAAACATGCGTTTTTTCTAATAATCCTGGGATTTTTTCGTAGGGAACTTCTCCTAAAAAATTAACATTTTTCAGGGATTTTTTTTGGACATAAGTTTTTAATTCTTGAAGATATTTAGGATTAATCGGTACTCCAATCAAATTCAAGACAAAATTTTCAGGTAGATACTCCATTACCCGACATAGATATTTTTGGTTCTTTCTCGTTGACAAATAGCCAATAAAAGTCAGCTGTTTTTGTTTTTCTGATAGTTTTGCTGGACAACAGCGCTGATAGGGACTAAGATAACGCCCATTAGGAATAGTAAAGACCTTCCCTCTAAAACCATATTCTAGAATATCTTTTTGGATATATTTATTAAGAGCAATAAGAGCATCGCAATTTTTAAAAAATAAGAAAAAATACTTTTTCATTAAAGTTGTATCCATCAGGCGCTTCAAACTTTTGGAAAANNTTATGATTAATCACCCAAAATTGTGCGGTAAGAGTAAGAGGCCCGAAGTCGTGGCCATGAACAATCTGGGGAGAAAATTCTTCTAAGAAGTTAAAAAGGAACTTAAGGTTAGGCATAGTCAGATAAGGGATAGCTATATCTCCCTCAATTATACTTCTAATTTGGAGGTATTCTAAATGAGGGGCAACTTTTTTAAGTTGTGTCTTCTTGCCAGGACAGATTAAAATAGTCTTATGGCCCTGCTGAGCAAAAGCCTGAGCGATCTCATACGAGACTCTGCCAAT
>DNFX01000143.1 GCA_003486795.1 Actinomycetota bacterium | reverse complement strand
TCACATTATCAGACAGCTCAAGCAGCCTCCTGATTATCTCATCAGGTTTATCCATTATCTGAATAATGTCATGCGCAATTATATAATCAAAAGATTTTTCAGGATAGTCATCAAGATCAGAATTAATATCACCCTGGATTACGGATAATCCTTTCGAAATCGCCCCGAAAACCTTTTTTTCATCAATATCAAGTCCGAAAACCCTGGCACCAGCTTTTTCCTGAAGATAATTTATAAGATCTCCTTCTCCGCACCCCAGAACAAGAACTCTGCTTCCGTACTTTATCCATTTTCCTATGATTTCAAATTTTTTCATTTTTAATTTATTTATATATTTTATTTTATTTTTTCTGCTTTCATCCGCCCGGCTGCTTATATGATTATTTTATTGAACAAAGAAAACCTGCAAATAGTTTCTTTAACCTTTCATCATCTATAAGAAAAGCATCATGACCGAAAGCTGACTCGAGATTGGTATATGATGTATCAATACCATTTATTTTCAATGCCCGCACTATTTTTAATGACTGCTCTTTGGGATAAAGCCAGTCAGAAGTAAATGATAGTACAAAGCATTTGGCTTCTACTCCTTTGAGAGCCTCAGCAAGCCCCGAATATCCGTCACTTACATCAAAATTATCAATAGCCTTTGTTATATAAAGATAGGAATTTGCATCAAATCTTTTAATAAAACTTTCACCCTGGTATTGAAGATAGCTCTCGACCTCAAACTCCTTTGTAAAATCAGCCAGCTGCCCAAACTCTTCCCTCCCTGTTTTACCTTCGATTGTCTTTCTTCCGAATTTCTGTGTCATGGCTTCCTCACTCAGATAAGTTATGTGTCCTATCATTCTGGCAACTGACAATCCTATCTTTGGAAGACTTTTTCCATAATAATTCCCATTATTCCAGTTCGGGTCAGTTATAATTGAATATCTGCCCACGCTGTTAAATGCAATTTCCTGAGCAGTATGTTTTGGCGATGTAGCAATAATCATCGCTCCTTTTGCAGTTTTTGGATATGACACAAGCCACTGCAGGGCCTGCATCCCTCCCATGGATCCCCCTATTATACAGTGCAGCTTCTCTATCCCGAGATAATCAATTAATTTTTTCTGGACTGCCACCATGTCTTTTACTGATATTATCGGAAACGATATACCATAAGGATCACCCGTCTGCGGATTTATTGAAGATGGGCCAGTTGAACCTTTGCAACCGCCTATTACATTTGCACATATTACAAAATACCTGTCAGTGTCTATGGGTTTTGAAGGTCCTATCATGATATCCCACCATCCCGGTTTCTTTTCATCAGCACTATTGAAACCGGCAGCATGCGCATCTCCTGACAAAGCATGGAATATAAGGATGGCATTGTCTTTTTTCTCTGAAAGATTTCCGTATGTCTCATAAGCGACATCAACGGGACCCAGCCTGAATCCGTTTGATAGCACAAATTCATCCGGCGGATCAGCAAAATGGAAAAATTCTGTTTTTACTATGCCTACACTGTTTTTAAAATCAGTGCTCTCAGATATATATTCTGACAAGTTTTATCTCCTTAAGATTAAAAACCTTCATAGTATGTTTGGTTTTAAAAGTACAATCAATATTTACCAAGTAAAAAATCTCATTACCAGACAATAAATCAATTATACTATTTTATTATCCTATTTTATTATCCTCGTTCTGAACTCGTTACTGGAAAAGCCATGTAGAAAGATATCTTTCCCCTGAATCAGGAAGCAGAACAACGATATTCTTTCCCCTGCTTTCAGCTCTTTTCCCGAGTTCAAGAGCCGCCCACATAGCTGCCCCGCTTGAAATGCCTGCAAGTATTCCTTCTTTTTTTGCGAGCTCCCTTGCCACATTCCCCGCATCTTCACTATCAACAGCAATAATTTCGTCAATAATGCCCCTGTTAAGAATTTCAGGAACAAAACCTGCCCCGATACCCTGTATTTTGTGTGGTCCGGCTATCCCTTTTGTAAGCATCGGAGAATCTTCTGGCTCTACACCTATTATTTTTACCTTACCAAGTTCCCTTTTTAATACCTCGCCGACACCCGTTATTGTTCCACCGGTGCCTATGCCAGCAATAAAATAATCGATTTTCCCGTCAGTATCTCTGATTATCTCAAGCGCAGTCGTCTTCCTGTGTATTTCAGGATTTGCAGGATTGCAGAATTGCTGAGGCATATAACTGTCTGGAGTCTCTTTAACCAATTCTTCAGCCTTTTTTATCGCTCCGTTCATTCCCAGACTCCCATCAGTAAGAACAACTTCAGCTCCCAGTATTTTTAAAAGCTGCCTTCTTTCAACACTCATTGTCTCCGGCATGGTCAGAATCAGTTTGTAACCTTTTGCTGCACATGCAAATGCAAGTCCTATTCCTGTATTTCCGCTCGTCGGTTCGATTATCACAGATCCTTTTTTTAGCAGCCCCTTTTCTTCCGCATCTTCAATCATTGCAACACCTATTCTGTCTTTTACACTTGAAAGCGGGTTAAAAGATTCAATTTTTGCAAGAATTACCGCGTCCAGGCCGGAAGAAATATTATTTATTCTTACAAGAGGGGTATTGCCTATTGTTTTTGTTATATCTTCATAAATATTAGCCATTAAATATTCCCTCCATATAAATAAAACAGAAAGTTATTGAAATTTTTATAAATTATAAATTAAAAGATTTATATGCTTAAAAAGCTTTCGTTAAAATATTTTTATAAATTAAAAGCTATATAAAGGTTAAATTTTTTATGTCTATCAAATGCTTTATGTAATTTATAAGTTTCCTTTTATTTTTTACTTCTGGGATTTCCCGAGAGCCTGATCCAGATCGCTGAAAATATCATCTAAGTTTTCAAGACCTACAGAAAGCCTGATAAAATCAGATGTCACTCCGGTGGAAATCCTTTCCTCCTCAGACAGTTGCTGATGGGTTGTACTTGCCGGATGAATTGCAAGTGTTTTTGCATCTCCTATATTTGCAAGATGAGATATCAGCTTGAGTGAATCTATGAATCTGGCTCCGGCAGCAGATCCACCTTTTATTCCAAATCCTATTATAGCTCCAGCCCTGCCTCCAAGATATTTGTCAACTTTTGTTTTCTGCGGATTATCATCCAGCCCCGGATAGTTTACCCAGCTTACATATTTATGGTTCTTAAGATAGCCAGCAACAGCAAGTGCATTTTTACAATGTCTTTCCATTCTGACAGGCAATGTCTCCAAGCCCTGAAGCATCAAAAAAGAATTAAACGGCGAAATAGCAGGCCCCAGATCCCTTAAAAGCACTAATCTTGCTTTTGATATATATGCAATATTGCCCTGCTTTCTTAAAGCTTTTACAAATTCAAGTCCGTGATAACCGGGTTCAGGAGCCGTTATTAATGGAAAGTCTCCCTTTTCCCAGTCAAAATTTCCGGAATCAACTATTACCCCGCCAAGAGAAGTTCCGTGCCCTCCTATAAATTTTGTTGCTGAATAAACTGCAATATCCACTCCGTGTTCAAACGGTTTGAAGATATATGGAGAAACAGTATTATCAAGAATAAAAGGTATCCTGTGTTTCCTGGCAATTTCAGATACTTTTTCGAAATCCGTTACATCAAGTTTGGGATTTCCCATGGATTCCGCATAAATTGCTTTTGTTTTTTTATTTATGGCTTTTTCAAAAGCGCTAACATCCTGGGAATTCACAAAATGTACCTTTATTCCCATTCTTGCAAAAGTATTATGGAACAAATTATACGTCCCCCCGTACAGGTTGTCGGCAGATACTATTTCGTCTCCTGCCTGGGCAATATTAAGGATTGCAATCGTAATGGCTGCCTGCCCGCTTGCAACAGCCAGCGCCCCGACTCCGCCATCAAGAAGAGCCATTCTTTTTTCAAAAACATCAGTAGTCGGGTTCATAAGTCTGGTATAGATATTCCCTGGTTCATTAAGAGCAAAAAGGTCTGCTGCATGTTTTGAATCCCTGAAACTGTATGATGTTGTCTGATAGATAGGGACTGCTTTCGCACCCGTTACCGGATCAGGTTCCTGCCCTCCGTGCAGAGCTATTGTCTCTTCATGAAATTTTTTTTCTTCTTTATTTTTGTCTGACATATTTCCATCCTTTTTACTTGTTCATACTTCCGCTCAAGAATCCTTCCAGATCAAGAACAACATATTTATAACCGGAAGCGTAAAATTTTATTAAAATTTCCTGTCTGAAATCTTCTTTTATGATCTTTTTAAAATCCTTTATATCTGTTTCAATCCTGGCAATATTTCCGTGATGCCTTACCCTGACATTACTTAAACCAATGCCTTTCAGATAATTTTCAAGACTTTCTATTCTTTCTAATATTTTACGATCTATTTTAATTCCGTAAGCAATCCTTGTGGCAAGACAGGAAAATGAGCTTTTGTTTTCGTCTATAAGGTTAAATTTCTTTGAAAGCTCTGTAATCTCGGATTTTGTAAGCCCCGCTTCTTTTAAAGGGCTTCCAACACCAAATTCCGTGACTGCTTTAAATCCTGGCCTGTAGTCATTTTTATCATCAGCATTGGAGCCTTCAAGCAAAACTTTTATTCCTTTTTTGACAGCAACCTCTTTTAAATTCTGCATGATTGTTTTTTTACAGTAATAACATCTCTGATTATCGTTTTTTAAAAACTCTAAATTTGATTCCAGGTTAATATCTACTATTTCATGATTTACGCTTATTTTTTCTGCAATTGCAGAAGCAGCTTTCCTTTCGCTTTCAGGAAAAACCATGGACGAAGCGGTAAGTGCAACAACATTTCCGTCAAGTGCCTCTCTGGCTGCAAATAAAAGAAGGGTGCTGTCTATCCCACCAGAAAATGCTACAGCAGCAGAATCGTATTTTTTCAAATCCTCAGTTAATTTGTTATATTTTTTCTGAAGATTTATATTTTCTATTTTCATAATTATAATTATTTAAAACTATCACTAATTTTCTTATTTATCTTTTCTTCCTTTATTTTTTCTTTCTTTATCTTTTCTTATATCTTTTTTATCTTGTTTTAATATCTCTCAACATATTGTCAGATTATATATTCAAGTAATCCCGCAGTTTTTTCCTTCTGCATTTGCAAAAGATCTTCCAGAGTAATAGTATCAAGAAAATCAGCAATCTTTTTTCCAAGTAATTCCCATATATCATGACTCGTACACACATTAGCCTTCTCACAGATTTCTTTTCCCCTGATACATTCAATTACATACAGGTCACCTTCAAGGGGTTCGATTATTTCTTTCAGATTTATTTCTGAAGGTGGCTTTGACAGTCTGTATCCTCCGTTTGCTCCCCTGCTTGATACAAGCAATCCTGCCTTTCTTAAAGGTATTACTATAAGACTTAAGTATTTCTCTGAAATTCCTTCACGCCTGGCAACATCCTTCAGAAGCATATATCCTTTTTGAAAATTACTGGCAAGACTCAGCATTAACCTTAATCCGTATCTTGACCTGGTTGAAATCCTCATTAAAGATCCGTCCCCCTTATTATTGTTCCTCCGCCAAGAACTACTCTGCTGTCATATATATCATAAAAGACCACGGACTGTCCCGGCGTTACCGATTCCTGCGGAACAGAAAAATTTACATAAATTTTTTCATCATTGCCCTTATAATTCTGAATATCATCTCTGGCTTCAATATTATTAATATTATAAACATCATCAGCAGCATCTGAACCTGAAAGGGTTGAAAGTGTACATTCAACATCTTCGTGGTTATATCTAATCTTTGCCAGAGCTCTGTCAGGTATTTCATCAGTAAACCAATTAAGATTGCCGGCAATAAGCCCCTTTTTTGCAAGATAACTTCTTTCACCCACTACAATCTCATTTTTTTCAACATTGATTGCTGTAACATACAGGGGTCTTTCATGGCTTATCCCAAATCCTTTTCTCTGCCCGATAGTATAAAAAGCAACACCTTTGTGCCTTCCTATTACATCTCCGTTTACATCCAGAATGTTTCCCTGCTCATTAAAATCTCTTCCCAGTCTTTCTTTTATGAATTCCTGATAACTTTTGTTTTTTATAAAGCAGATTTCCTGGCTTTCTTTTTTTTCATGAAGTTCAAGGTCTATTTTCTGCGATATCTTTTTTACTTCTTCTTTTTTGTAGTCTGATAAAGGAAATTTTATAAACGGCAGCTTTTCTTTTTTAATTCTGTAAAGAAAATATGACTGATCTTTTGTACTGTCTGCTGCCTTGCAGATATAATAATCTCCGCTTCGCACTATTATCGATGCATAATGACCTGTTGCAAAATAATCAAAACCCATAAGGACAGCCTTTT
>DNFX01000293.1 GCA_003486795.1 Actinomycetota bacterium | reverse complement strand
GTGTTAAAAACCTCAAAAAGCCTGACGACAATGCTTTTAATCCTATGATAGGTGCAAACTACACCTTTAGTGACGGAACAAAGCTTTTTGCTTCCTGGGCAAGAAAGATCCGTTTTCCAACTCTGTCTACATTATACTCCTCAACCAGCGGCAATCCTGACCTTAAACCTGAAAAAAGCATGAATTATGTATTAGGAGCTTCAAGAGGAATAACTCAATACGCCCGTGGAGAAGCATCATTTTTTGTACATGATATTAAGGATTTTATCTCCCGTGACGGCTCGAGTACAATTGCAATGTATAGAAATTACGGGAAAATATTTATGTATGGTATTGAACTTTCCACAGAATATTTTCCAATGAAGGACCTGACATTTAAAGCGTCCTATACTTATAATAATGCTACAGATAAAAGTCCGGGAGCTTTAACCGACAGGGTCACTTTTGTGCCTGCACACAAGGCAGATTTCTCAGTAAAATGTCTTATTCCAACAGTTAATATTAATGTAGATTTAACAACAACCTATGTTGGTTACACATGGGGTCAGCTACCTACAGTTTCTAGCCCAGCCACCCCTGCAGAGGGAACAAGTGATTACTTTATTGCAGACATAAAGTTTTCAAGGAATATTTACAAAAATCTTGAGGGTTATTTTGTTGCAAAAAATATATTTGATAAAAATTATGAATCCCAGATGGGATTTCCAGCAGCAGGAAGAAACTTATTTGTTGGCTTAAAAGCCAGCTATTAAACAAAATTTGCAGGCAGGGGGGGGTGTTACCTCCTTTAAAAAGGGGCTGCCGAAAGACAGCCTCTTTTTTTAAATTCATTAACACAAATTGCTCAGATTTTGATAAAAAATCTGCCAAATTTGACTGATAAAATATTCCGGATTAAAAAAGTGGTGGCATATGACAAGAATTAAAAGCATCGATTGGAATGTAGAATGGAAAAAAGCAAGGGAACAAAGGACATTTCCTGTACAGGACAGCGCTTCCTGGAATAAGAGGGCTCAGGGATTCGCTGAGGTATCATTAAAAACAGGTTACGCTGAGGCATTTCTAAAGATTATGAATCCCAAAAAAAATTGGACTGTTTTTGATATGGCCTGCGGCGCAGGAGCAATTGCCATTCCTTTTTCGAAATATGTTAAATCTATTACCGCAGCAGACTTTTCCGAGAAAATGCTCGAGATTCTCCAGCAACGATGTAAGCAGTCAAAAATTACAAATATAAGAACGATCAAAACAAGCTGGGAAGATAATTGGAATAAGGCAGGCATAGGACAGCATGATGTTGCTATTGCTTCTCGTTCACTCACCGTAGATGACCTTCAACATGCAATTATAAAACTTAACAGCATTGCAAGAAAACAGATTTATATATCTACAATTGTCGATGATGGTCCTTATGACAGACATATATTTGAAGCTCTCGGGAGAGAATTTTATGCAGGACCTGACTATTTATACAACTATAACCTTCTCTATAGTATGGGTATCTATGCAAATGTAAATTTTATTATGGAGGACAATCATAAAACTTTCGGAACTCATGCCGAGGCAATTGACTCCGTCAGATGGATGTTGAATAACACAACAGATGAAGAAGAAAAAAAACTTAAAGATTACTTTGCCGGACATCTTGTTTTCAATGAGGGGCGATGGTCTCTGGACTATCACAGATTGACCAGATGGGCTGTTCTCTGGTGGGATAAGGCAGTTAACATAAAGTAACAAATTATAAATAGTACCGGGGAAAGCTATGCCTTCAAAGATAAAACTGAATCTTTTTGATGCAACAATGATCGTAATAGGCAATATGGTAGGTGCAGGAATCTTTACAACTGCAGGTTTTCTGGCCGGAGAACTTCAGAATCCGTGGTTTTTTAACGGAATATGGATAATAGGCGGCATTTTAACTCTATGTGGAGCGCTTACTTATGCTGAAATGACAGGAATGTTTCCACAATCAGGCGGTGACTACCTTTATTTAAAAGCTGCCTATGGTCCATGGGCAGGCTTTCTACTCAACTGGATATGCTTCTGGATAATAAATCCAGGTTCTATTGCAGTACTTTCTATCGCAATGACAAAATATATGTCAGATTGTATTGGGATCAATGAAAAATTTATTTCATTGATAATTGTTCTTTTTTTTTCAACTGTCAATTTACGTGGAATTCGTTTAAGTGGAATAAATCAGAATTTCTGGACTATAGGAAGTCTTGCCTTGCTCATTTTCTTTATTATAGGCGGATTTTCTTCGGGCAAAGGAAGTTGGGGACACTTTTCCGTTAACGAAGTAAATAATTTTTCCATTGTAAAAGTTTTCGGTCCTGCAATGATAGCAGTAATTTTTTCATATAGCGGCTGGTTTGTAACATCATACATTGGAAATGAAATAAAAAAACCGGAACGGAATATTCCTCTTTCTCTTATTTTAGGAACTACTATTGTTATGGCGCTATACGTGGCAATCAATGCAGTGTATCTGTATGCCATTCCGGTTGAAGATCTGAAGGGCGTTGTCAATGTCGGTCAGGCTGCCGGAAAACAACTCATGAGCAGTGGCATTGTCCATATAATCACTTTTGCCATAATACTGGCTATCGGTGCAAGTATTAATGCTACAATTCTTGCTGGTGCGCATCTGTCATATGCAATAGCAAAAGATGGATATTTCTGGTCACATATTGATAAACTTCATGCACACTACAGAACACCTCACATAGCTTTTTTAATCCAGGCTATTCTTGCATGCTTTTATATTATATTTAATACATTCGAAAGCCTGCTGAGCACAGTT
>DNFX01000130.1 GCA_003486795.1 Actinomycetota bacterium | reverse complement strand
TTCATTGCCGCCAATTAAAAGCCCATCTTCGTTAATGGAATCAATATTTACAAAATCAACTTTCCACTCTGTTAGTTTTTTTCAACTAATTTTTTGTATTTATGCGCATCTTCTACAGAAAAACAAAATCTTCTGGTTGGTGCCAGTCCCAGCTTTATATTTTTCATTTTTTTAATTCCTCCAATTTTAATGAAATTAAAGGTAATAAATATCTAAAATTATCTTACCAGATAAAAATAGTTCATTTTAATTATTTTTCAAAGAAAATTCAGGAAAATAATTTCAGCTTTGCCTTTTAACTATGGAATTACTTCCGGTATACCATTATTTATAGAAAATATATCGCTAAAAATAAGATTAAAATCTTCAAAAGGAATATCTACGCCTAACCTGTCCAGCACAGATAAGCAAAAAGAGTTACTGCTTATTTTTCCTATTTTAAAACTATCTTCAAGGCTGGTTCCGATAATTTTATTATAGATTTCTTCTTTGGAAAGATTGCAGCATTCAGAAAATTTTCTGCAGGCTATTATGTGATCTACATTTAAAACGACATTTCCCATATCAGAAATCGGGGCTTTTATGTGATTTTTATAGATTTTCATGAAACAATCCGTGCCTTTGTTTTTCAGAACAGAAATTATCATTTCAGCAGTTTTTTTACCTGTTGCAAGAGCACCTTCCGTACTTGCTATGAGAAAAAGGTACTCACCGGCAAGATATAATCCTTCAACATCTTTCATATGATTTTTTAAAAGATTCTGAATTGCCGGGAATTGTCCCGGAGTTTCTATATTTACCGCCCTGTCTCACCTGAATACTTTTATGAACAAAGGCTCGTCTGGAAATTCAGGGAAAAAACGCTTGTTTTCATTTATAATCATCCAACGTCTTTCTTCCATACTCAGATTTCGGAGCTTTTCATCTTCCCCCCCCGCTAGCAGATTCTGCTTCCAGTACAGCCGGATTTATACCCTGTTTTTTCAAAGTATATGCAGCTGAAAGTCTTGCACAGCCTGCCCTTATTATGATTACTTTTTGTCTTCAGAACATTTAAAGATATTTATAACACTTTGAATTTTCAGGATCTATAAAAAATAGTAAAAATTAAAAAAGAATTAATTTCAGACATTTATTTATAAATATCTGAAAGAAGATGGATATAAAAGAATTATATATAATATAATGGCTATCACGATAATAGCTATCACTAATAATTCTTACAAAACAAATCGTTTTTAGGAATCAGAGTTTGCACTATTCTGATTTTCACCAGATTAGGAATCCCTGAAAATATCATTATCTTTTTTGCGCCAGATTATACGTCCCTTAGGGTGTCACAACTCCGTTTCTGATTGCTCCTTTGTACTGCTCATTTTCCAATCCTGAAGCTCCATGAATTACAAGCGGTATTTTTACTGCATCTTTTATCTTCCTGATTAAGTCAAAATCCAGTTCAGGTTTTCTGTCAAAGAAACCGTGTACCGTCCCCACCGATATTGAAAGAACGTCAACATTTGTCTCCTCTACAAACCTTGCTGCTTCTTCAACCCTTGTAAATCCTTCTCTTATCTGTTCAATACTGCTTTTATTCTTCATGCTGCTTTCCAGACCGCCTTCTCCCGGCATTTTACCGACTTCCCCTTCAACCGTAATATTCATTGAATGTGCAATCTCTGTAACCTCTCTGGCAACTTTAATATCTTCTTCAAAAGATCTGAAAGTCTGGGAAATCATTACAGAAGTTAGGCCGGATTTCATAAAATGAATAATATTTTTTAAATTTTTCCCATGGTCCAGATGCAATACAACAGGTACTCTGGCTTCCTGTACAAGTATTCTTACAGGATTTATTAATTTATCGAATTCTTTATATCCGTATTTTTCNNACAACTGCATCAGCAAAATCAAAGTTAAAAAGCACAGTTGCCAGAACACCATATCCTTTTGCAACAGCTTCAGGCAGTATTTCATTTAAATTGCAGAGAGACACCTTTTCTCCTTTATCTCTTTTTGTTAATCAGCGATATCATCTCTTTTACAGCAGTTTCCACGAATATTTTGTCTGTAAGGTCTGAATCTACTTCAATTATTCTAAAATTTTCTGGCAGATTTTCTTTAAGATAATCAGCAAATATTTTGTCAGATTCCGGATCATAAAAAGGTGTGCCTTTTTTTGAATATATGCTATAGGCTCCTTTTGGAAGCATGAAAACAGCTTCGTCTTTTGTATATTTAAGCCTGTCGATAATTTCTTTTGCTGTATGAATCAGTTCATCAATGCTGAATCTGAATGTTGTTATAAGAGAGCTATGTCTGATTTCAGTCCTGCCCTGATACCTTTCAGGAATCGGCTCACCTTCTTTTATCCATAAGGCAAGGACCTCAACACCACCCGGACATATTACCTGTGGTATACCCATTTTCCCTGCTGCAGTAAGTCTTTCGGGTCCTCCGTTGTTTAGTCCTTTATAAAGGTAATTAGAAATTTCTACAAGCGCATAATCAAATACTGCCCCTATTACCCCTTCGCTTACAAGTCGCTCCATTGCCCGGCCTCCTGTTCCCACTGCATGGAATACAATAGTCTCATAACCAGCCTGCTTAAATAATTTGATAGCTTCCATTGCGCCGGGTGTTGTTATTCCAACATTACTGATTCCGATAAGTGGTCCTTTTTCAACTGCTATACTTCCACTATCTTCAGCCATTGCACAAACTGCTGAAGCTGCATTTGAAAGAATCTTTTTTAAAAACGGGTTTAGACCCAGAATATCCGAGACTGAGGGAAACATTATAATATCGCTTATGTCAAGAAAAACCGACACATCTGAAGATGCCATTGTGGAAACCATAACTTTTGGAAATCCGTATTTCAGAGACCTCATGACTTCAGTGGCAAGGGATGTTCCTTTCGTTCCTCCCAATGAGATTATACCGTGCGCTTT
>DNFX01000238.1 GCA_003486795.1 Actinomycetota bacterium | reverse complement strand
GGTTTTGCCAGAGCTGTATCTTTATTGCTCATATGTTTCCCCTTTTTTTATTTTTGATAATCTGATTTTGAAACTAATTCAACTTTTTAAGTATATATCAAAATATTTTTTTGGTAATACTATAAAAACACTTATATTATACCAGGCAATAATTAGTATTATTAATACCAGTCAGGAACCTGTAATTATTGCAACTTTCACTATAAATTTATATTAATTCTTTTTTTAAATACTAGTATATTATATAATTATATATATTTTACTAACATCACAGGCATAATATTTTACTTTGATGATATGTATGAAAATGTATTCAGCTGGATTTTAAACCAGGATTCTTCAAAAAGAATTGTCGTAAAAGACAAAGATGATTTCTTCAAAAGCTCTAATTTTTTTCATACCATTCTGGAATTTATCCAGGATGGAGTAAGTGTTCTTGATTCTGATCTGATTGTCCGTTACGTAAACACAACAATACTCAATCTTTACACAAAGGGAATTAATCCTATAAACCGGAAATGTTATTCAATTTATCATAAAAGAAAAAAACCCTGCGAAGACTGTCCGACATTAAAAACACTCGAAACCAAAAAGCCACAGATGAGTACCATAAGTTACCCACGTGAAGGCAACACTCCTGGCTGGCACGAATTATTTTCCATACCTGTTTTTGATAAAGAAAACAACATAATTTTGATAATTGAATATGTCAGGGATATTACTTTTCATAAATATATAAAAGAAAACCTGATTGACATCGAGAAGCGCTTCAAAGCTCTTGAAGAGCAGAATAATATTCTTATGGATATTTTAAACCAGAGAGAAGAATTCCAAAATAATCTTGAAAATACTATTTCAACCAACCTGGAAAAGTTTATAAAACCTTCACTTAATTATCTGAAAAAGACAGCTAACGGAAAAGATATAGAGCTTGTTAGTGCAATTATTGATGAAATCATTTACCCTATAACCAAAAAAAGACCGTCTCCCTTTTCAAAACTGACACCCAGAGAGCTACAGATAGCATCTTTTATTAAAGAAGGTTATCAGTCAAAAGAAATAGCTGACAAGCTTTGTGTAACACAAAAAGCAATAGATTATCATCGTTTAAATATCCGTAAAAAGCTTAAATTATCACGGACATCAAATTTAAGAACCTATCTGGAAACCTATCTATAATTAAAAAGCAGTATTTGTAAGTAAAAAATTATTTTATATTCAGAATAATTATAATTGCAGAAATTATCTGATAAGTTTTCAGATTACATAATCTAATATTCCTGACTCCAGCATATTCAGATTAAAAACGTATTTGTTATGATCAAAAGTCTCCCTAAGAGAGTTAATAGTCGTTTTCCAGCCAAAACCATCAGTTATCCATATAAACTTATATTTATTGCGAAAAATATCGTACAGATTTCTGTATTCTCCTGCTGTAGATTTTAATTTTGATCCTCCTCCGCTATAAAAATTTGTCTCAATAATTATCAAATCATCTTTAATATTTAAAACAAAATCAAAACGTCTGGAAGTTTTATCCACAGGTACTGATTTGCCCCACTTATTTTTTATCTTTTCTGAGTTTGCTTCTTTTAAGTACAAAATATTATTTTTCATACATAAATTATTAATAAAATACTCTACAATATTTTCCATAAAATGCCCGCTGCGATTCTTCCTTCCATTACAATCTATACCTGCTTCAACACCTATCATATAATCGACAAGATTTTTTACTTTTTGGTTTATTAGCAGATTCTTTAATCCAGTTTCTTTCACAAAGGTCAGGTAATCATCCAGGTCTTTTTCATCAGGATTATTTTTTGAAAAATCATAATCTTTGTAAACGAATTTTTTGTTTTTATAATCCACCAGGATTTTGAAATCCAAACTACCCGAACCAGCTCTTACAACTAGTGAAGGTATTACTTTTATCAGTGAAGGATTTTGTCTGATCAGGAACTTGAATTCATTATCAAAATCCTGTTTGCCAATTAGATAATTGAAATTATTTAATGCAATTTCGATTTTTTTTGTATTAAAAAAAACTTTATCCCAGTTTACGAAATAAGACCACAGTAAAATACTTGGCTTTAGTTGAGAAATAAAATAATTAAAAACATCATCAGGAGAATTGCACTTTAAAACTTCTTTATAAAAATTAAGAAACTCCATTTTTATCCTCGAAAAGCTGTAGTTTGCTTTTAAGATTATTTTCTAATTCATTAAATCTTTTTATAGAGAGATCCAGATATTGTTTTTCATTATCTATTCCAATAAAATTTCTCCCTGCAATGTAGGCAGCCAGACCGGTTGTTGAACTTCCAGTAAATGGATCAAGAATAAGATCATCTTTATTTGTACTAGCCAATACTATTCTTTTTAATAAATTAAACGGCTTCTGCGTAGGATGTTTCCCGAACTTTTTTTCAGCTGGTTTTGGAGTATCAATTGACCACACTGTTCTCATTTGCATCCCTTTCTTTTTCAGCTGATCCTCGGGCCAGGAATTATTTTTCATTATTTCATAATTGAAAGTATGTTTGGACTTTTTGTCTTTCCGTGCCCAAAGTAAAGTTTCATGGCTTGCTGTAAAAAATCTACAGCTTAAGTTCGGAGAAGCATTAGGCTTGAACCAGGCAATATCATTTAAGAAATGGAATCCGTTTATTTCCAGCGCAAAACCGCACTGATATATTGAATGATATGTTCCGCTAATCCATATAGTCCCACCCGGTTTTAATACTCTTCTGCATTCTTTTATCCAGGAAAGATGAAAATCAAAATTCTTTTTTGCACCATTACTCAAATCCCACTCACCTTTTTTTACACTGACCATTTTACCGTTCTGGCATGTAAAGGTACCACTGGATAAAAAATATGGAGGATCCGCAAATATCATATCTATGGAATTTTCTGATATATCCTTAAGTATTTCTATAGAA
>DNFX01000219.1 GCA_003486795.1 Actinomycetota bacterium | reverse complement strand
TTTATCTCTGAAAACATAAATCCTGTTTGCAAGTTTGATTATTTCAGGCATATCGGAAGAGATAAGGATTATTGATTTTCCCTGTACATTGGCTAAATCAAATATCAGCTTATGTATGTATTCTTTTGCCCCTATATCAACTCCTATAGTAGGCTCGTCGAAAATAATAATATCGCAATCTGCTCCCAGCCATTTGGCTATGCTTACTTTCTGCTGATTGCCGCCACTTAGGTTATGAACAAGCTGGTTAATGCTGGTTGCTTTTATATCCAATTGTTGCACCATTTTTTTCGCATGTTTTTTTTCTTTCTGGCTGCTTATGAATCTTAATATCTTTCCTGCAATTTTCGGCCAGATAGTTATACCTATATTGTTAAGTATTGTACTGTTTAATAAAAGCCCTTCCTCTTTCCTGTTTTCAGTTACATAACCGATACGATATTTGTACAAACCGTCAGCTATGGATCTGACTTTAACTTTTTTGCCGTTTATGAAAACATCTCCGCTCTGTTTTTTGTCTTTGCCTATTATGAGACGTGCAAGTTCAGTCCTTCCTGAACCCACAAGGCCATAAAATCCCAGAATCTCACCTTTATAAAGTTTGAAGCTTACATCTTCACATTTTTTTTGCTTGACAATATTTCTTACTTCCATAGCTAAAGTGCTTTTATCTATGTTTTTATTTTGGAAGGACTCTATCTTTTCTTCTCTGCCTATCATCATTTTTACGAGATCCTGTTTCTCTACCTCATTTATCATTTTTGTATCGATTTTTCTTCCATCTCTCAGTACAGTTACCTTATCGCAGATTTTAAAGACTTCTTCCAGTTTATGCGTAACAAAAAGAATGATTATTCCTTTTTTCTTTAAATCTCTGAGGATATCAAATAGTTTTTCAGCTTCTGTTTCAGAAATGGCAGAGGTAGGCTCATCAAGAAGCAATATTTTTGATTTGGAAGCCAGAGATTTGGCAATCTCTACCATTTGTTTCTGTGCGACACTTAATTCACCGATCAGCTTTGTAGGAGGAATATCCAGGTCTACCATATCAAGATATTGTTTCGCAACCAGATTTATTTCTTTCCAATTTAATATGGGGGTTTTCCTGAAGGTAATCATTTTATCAAGCATAATATTTTCTGCAACGCTAAAACTTGGTAGAACCTGAAGCTCCTGATTAACCATGCTTATTTCCTTTGAGAGGGCATCTATATAACTGTTAAGTACCAGTTCTTTTTCATCGAAGAACATTTTACCTGTATCAGGTTTATAGACGCCTCCGATAATTTTCATCAAAGTACTTTTTCCAGCACCGTTTTCCCCAAGAAGAGCATGGATTTCTCCATTTATAAATTCAACTGATACATCATCCAAAGCTCTTACGCCTGGAAAAGATTTGCTAATATTACTTATCGTTAACACTGGATATTCCTCCTGTTAAATATCAGTAATTATTTAAAATAAGTAGTTTTTGCGTTTTTAACCAGATCATCAGCGGCGCCCCAGAGTATATCCATAAAGCCGTCAAGATTGTCTTTTGTTATTACTACTCCGGAAGAATCAATAAATACGTAGTCTTCCTTTGTTTCCATGCCGTCGATTAAATATTCAAGCAGTACCGGTACAGCATAACCCTGCAGATAAGGGTTCTGGTTGAATGTTCCTGTTACATATCCTTCTTCAATAGCTTTTAAAACAACAGGATCATCATCAATACCTACAAATGCTATTTTATCATTCTTCATTTCTGACAATATGGTAGCAACAGCAACAGTTGGATTATAACCTGTTGTTACTATACCATTTATTTTGTCACCCTGTGCAGCCAAAGCATTGCTGATTTTTTCGATGCACTGCTCAACCGCATTCATGTCTCCGATAGTCTGTACTATGGTTACATCAGGATATTTTGCAACTGCTTCTTCAACGCCTTCTTTTCTAAGAATAGTATTGGGATCAGTTACAACTTCAAGCACGTTTAATATTCCGCCCTTTCCGCCCATTGCTTCGATAACTTTTTCAGTTGCTATCATTGCAGCTGCTTTTACGTCAGTGGCAACTGTAAAAGAAGCAGGAGTGGGAGTCTGTGTTGCTGCACCATAATTAATAACAGGTACTCCCTTGGCAACAACTTCCTCATATAGGGCATTTGCTCCGGAAGCATCTAGCGGGAATATCATAAGACCGTTATATCCCTGTGCAACAAGAGCTTCAACCTGTTCATTTTCAGTAGGTTGTGTCCAGTCAGTTCCTATCTGTGCATAAATTTCTACTCCGAAATCTTCTTTGTGCTTTGCCAGTCCTTTTTTAACAGATTCAAAATAAGGGTGTACTGCAGGCCAGTAAGATGCCAGCTTGTAATTTTTGGCAGATTCAGCAGCAGTGGTTTCTGCAGCAGCCTCATTAGTCTCAGTAGCGGCTGCAGTAGTCTCGGCAGCAGTAGTAGTCTGACAGCCAAAACTAACTAGTCCAACTGTGACAATAACTGCCACAATTGACATCAACGTAAATAATTTTTTTAACATTTTATTACCTTTCTTTTTTTTATTAATTGGTATTTACTACCTTTTTAGAAATTGAAAATATTTATCTTAAAATTTATCAGGATAATAGTCTTTTCTGGTTGTAAACTGTTCTTATTCTGTCAATGCCGACAGCTACAAGGATGAGCAATCCCAGAAATGCCTGCTCCCAGTAAACGTTTGAATGTAGCATAACCAGGCCATTTTTTATCATTACCATTATTATTGCGCCCATCAGAAGTCCGAAAGCGGTTATAGAGCCACCGCTTAAACCTGTTCCCCCAATAATCGCAACAGCAAATGAGATCAAAAGCCAGTCCTGTCCGGTTACAGGGCTTGATGTTCCCATTCTTGAGATATACAGAACACCTGCAAGCCCTGCTATAAAACCCGAAAGGGTATGGCTTAATAATTTTATTTTATCTACATTTACGCCAGAAAACTTTGCAGCTTCTGAATTTTCCCCGACAGCCAACAGTCTTCTGCCTGCAATTGAAAATCTGAAAAATAAAAACAAAATGATCAGGCAAAAAATTAGAAAGATGAACAATGAGGGTATTCCGAAGATCTGGCCTTTCCCTAAAAGAGTAAATGATTCAGGAATATTTACGAAAGAAAAGCCCTGGGTAAAACCATAATTAACACCTGTAAAAATAAAAGAAGTTGCCAGTGTTACTATAAAAGCATTAATACCGAATTTTGTGATTATCAGACCATTAAAAACTCCGCAGGCTATTCCTACAAGCAGAGCAACAACAACTGCCAGCCATCCGGGGATATGGTGTATGTCTATCAGATATCCGGCTGTAATTGTTGCAAGTCCGCCAATAGCTCCTACTGAAAGATTCATATCTCCCACAATAAGGACAAGTGCCTGGGACAATCCTATAAATGCATAGAGAGATAAAGTCCT
>DNFX01000233.1 GCA_003486795.1 Actinomycetota bacterium | reverse complement strand
ATTCTCTACTTCTTCTATTATCTGGGATATTATATTTTTTGAACCTTTATTTCTTTTCCTGCCAGGAAGAGTAAGATCCAGCTTTTCGTTTCGTAATTTTCTGTCAAATTCATGAAGAGATATTTCTTCCTTTCTGGCAGAAATTTTTTCGCTTATCTTTTTACGGATATCGTTAATAGTTTTTCCGGCAACAGGCTTGAACTGATTTGAAAGAGTTCCCATGCTTTTCAGATATACTGATACCAGGCTTTTTTTACCAAGAAACCTGTTTTCTGTATTTTCCAGTTCCGATAAAGTATTAGTTTTTTCAATTACTGATTCAAAATCTTCATATTCTTTATCAAGTATCTTTTTTAAAGAATCGATATTTTCTTCCATAATAAAAATTACCCAAAATCAATCAAAAAAATATTAAATTAAAATATGGTTATTTTTATCAATAACTATATATTCTTTCTTATCGCCGAAACTATGCACTCAGCTGGGATCTGGCAGTATCAACAAGTTTTTTGAATGCTGCTTCATCATTAACTGCAATATCTGAAAGCATTTTTCTGTTAATATCGACATTTGCTTTTTTCAAACCATTTATGAAAGCATTATAAGAAAGACCATTGGATCTGGCAGCAATATTTATTCTTGCAATCCACAATTTTCTGAAATCCCTCTTTTTATTTTTTCTGTCAATATAATTAAAGCTTAATGATTTCATTAACTGTTCTTTTGCAACCCTGTAGGCACTACCTCTAAGACCGTAATATCCTTTTGTCTGCTCAAGGACTTTTTTATGTCTTTGTTTTTTTATTATTCCTCTTTTTATTCTAGCCATTTATGACACCTTCTTTAACAGTATTTACTTAAAATTTAATGATAATTTTTTATTATATTCCTAGCAATTTTTTAATTCTTTTTTTGTCACCTTCATAAAGATTTTCAGGCTGACTCAATCTTCTTTTTCTTTCTGCACTTTTCTTTGTCAGTATATGGCTTTTATAAGCTTTAACTCTCATTACTTTGCCACTACCGGTTACCCTGAACCTCTTAGCTGCTGCCTTATTTGTTTTTATTTTTGGCATTACTATTCCTCCATTCAATAATTATCCGAATTATCAGAAATATTTTTAAAAACTAAAAAAAGTTCTCAAAATCCATATAAACTAATTTTTATAAAGGATTAAGAACCATTGTAATATTAAATCCTTCAAGTTTGGGAGCCTGTTCGAGAACAAATTTTCCATCCAGATCCTCTATTATCTTTGATGCAAGATTTTCACCAATTTCCTTATGAATAATCTCTCTCCCCCTGAAATTTATAGTTATCTTTACCTTATGACCTTCTGTTAAAAACTTCTCAATATATTTTTCCTTGATAATGAAATCATTTTTATCTATTTTCGGTCTGATCTTGATCTCTTTAACGGTTATCTGCGATTGCTTTTTCTTTCTCTCTTTCTCGCTTATCTCCAGTTTATATTTGTATTTCCCGTAATCCATTATCCTGCATACAGGCGGATCTGCATCCGGAGCAACTTCTACGAGATCGAGATCTGCAGCATTTGCCAGAGCTAAAGCTTTTTCAACAGGGACTACCCCTATCTGTTCCCCTTCTTCGGAAATCAGTCTTATTTTTGGTACCCTTATCTGCTCATTTATACGTATTTTCTTAATTATCTAACCTTCCCTCCACTATTTTTTTAAATAAAAAAATAGACAGCAAAAACCATCTACTGTCTATTTTAAAAATTTATAACCAATAAGCTGACAAATCGTCGCTGTATGGTGAGAAATAGATGATTTCTACTTAATAATTTAAAATATTTATTTCATATTTTATTTTAAAAATGGATTATACAAATATTTTAGTCATTTGTCTAATAAAAAATCAGAATGCCTGCAAAAGCAGGCATTCTGATTAAATTATCAAATCTGCCTTCTTTAAGGCAGAAATATTTTTATCCTGCTACTCTTTGGCCTGAATCTGTATAATGGTCATATTCTTCTTCCCACGCTTTATCAGCATAACATTTCCAAGCAGCAGCATAGTCATCAAGCGGTTTTGCCAGTGTTGTCAGTATTGTTTCAGCACCTTCGTGAGTAGGATGTGCCCCGCCTTCCTTGACAATATCTCTTAGCATCTGAGGATTATCTATAATAGTACATGGTCTTAAAAGATTGTCTGAATAAGGCTGTCTTTTTCTGAATGCCATAAAGAAAGGTGATGTAATTATTTCCTCGAGGCTCTTTTCCTTGATATTATCAGCAGCGAAGTGAACAAATACACAGGGTTCTACATCTCCGTTTACATTAATATGGAGATAATTCTTACCGCCAGCCATACACCCGTTAACAAGATTTCCGTCATTCCAGAAATCTGCAACTACCATATGTTTGGTTTTTCTTATTTCAAGTACTCTCTTCCTTCGGTAATCTCTCTGTTCGGGTGTGGGCATCAAATCCATGTTAGGTTCTTTGCCGATAGGAACATAATTGAAATACCATCCTACAAAAACTCCTTTTTCCTCAAGCATGTCAATAAACTCATCACTTACAACAATTTCATTGTTTTCCCTTGTAGCAGTTATCGAAAATCCGTAAATAACACCATGTTTTTTCAGAACATCATAAGCATTCATTACCTTGTCCCATGCACCTTCTCCTCTTCTTGCATCAGTTGCATCCTTGAATCCTTCAAGACTGATACATGGAACTGCATTTCCGAGTTTTGCCAGTTTCTTTGCTACTTCCTCGTCGATATGCTGTCCGTTTGTGTATATCTGGAAAAAGGAATCATTATGTCTTTCAAGAAAATCATAAAGATGATCCCACATAAAAGGTTCACCACCGGTTATTACGAAAAAGTATATTCCTATAGCATTAGCTTCATCAATTATTCTGTTGCATACATCATAGGGAAGATCATTTTTTTTGGAATACTGCCATGCATAGCAGCCAAAGCATTTCAAATCACATACCATCGTAGGGCTTATAACAATGTGATTTGGAGGATTAATGCCATATTTTTTGGCAAAAGCAGCTCTTTTGGGCTGCCCCTGTATCATAGCATTGTTTACAAGATTCATTATTATTTTTTCTCTTGCCTGTGGTGATACATTAACAACTTTCCTTTTTAAATTTACAAGAAGGTTTTCCATGAAATCTCTTTCTTCCTGCTTTTTCAGCTTGTACATCCTTCCCCTTACGATACCTAACCATCTTTCATCTGAAATCTTCGGAAGTATCTTAAGAGCTCCCTTGATGGCTGTAGTTGTTGATTTTAGTCTGATTTTTTCCTTTAGTGTCATTTTTCACCTCAAAAGTTAAAATATAAATAAAAAATATAAGTTCTTTAAATAAATTACAAATGGATTATACCATTTTTTTTAAAAAAATTAATTACAAACACATAATTATTAGACAGAAATTTTAGAAAGAAGTTTTTCTTTCGTCCATATTTTCTTTAATCATGCTTACAAGCTCCTTCAGTTCAATACCTCTTATATCACCCCCAGATTTTTTTCTTAACGAAACAGTACCCGATTCTTTTTCTTTTTCTCCTATTATTATCATGGCAGGTATTTTCCCAAGTTCTGCATTTCTTATTTTCTTATCAAGGGATTCAACCCTGCTATCTATTTCCGCTCTCAGTCCCTCCTTTCTTAAGCTGTTAAATATATTTTCCGCATATTCGGAAACCTTATCTGATATAGGAAGTATTATTACCTGTACAGGCGCAAGCCATAATGGAAGGTTTCCTCCATAATTTTCAATGAGTATGCCAATGAAACGTTCAAGGCTGCCCAGTATAACCCTGTGGAGCATTATCGGTCTGTGCTTCTGATTGTCCTCTCCCATATAGTACAAATCGAAAAGTTCGGGCATTGCAAAATCAAGTTGTATGGTCGCACACTGCCAGGTTCTTTCAAAAGCATCCTTAATATGAAAATCAATCTTTGGACCATAAAAAGCACCGTCACCGGGATTTATTTTATAATCAAGACCATTTTCCTTCATTGCTTTCTCAAGCTGAAGTTCAGCTTCATCCCACATTGCATCTGTTCCTATCCTGTCAGCAGGACGGGTTGAAAGTTCAAGATGATAATCTTTAAAACCAAATACCTCATAAATATTATTAACCATCTTTATTATATTTGTTATTTCCGAACCAAGATATTCCCCGTTAGTAAATATATGCGCATCGTCCTGAGTAAAATTTCTGACACGGAAAAGACCATGAAGGACGCCTGATTTCTCATGCCTGTGTACAAGCCCCAGTTCTGCATACCTGAGAGGAAATTCTTTATATGAATGCTGATGGGTTTTGTATACAAGAATAGCCCCCGGACAATTCATTGGCTTTACTGCAAAATCAGAGCCTTCAATATTTATAAAGTACATATTATCTTTATAGTGATCCCAGTGCCCGGAAGTTTTCCATAACGCATTATTAAGTATTATAGGTGTCTGTATCTCTTTGTAGCCACTTTCAACGTGTATTTTTCTCCAGTAATCTATCACTGTATTTCTCAGTACAACTCCTTTCGGATGCCAGAATGGAAATCCCGGAGCTTCATCATGAAAACTAAAAAGGTCAAGGTCTTTGCCGATTTTCCTGTGATCACTCAGCCTTGCTCTTTCAATTCTGTCCAGATATTTCTTAAGATCATCTTTGGAGAAAAATGCAGTTCCGTATATTCTTACCAGCATTTTATTTTCTTCACTGCCTCTCCAGTAAGCACCTGCGATACTAAGCAGCTTGAAAGCTGTCACTTTGCTTGTATTTGTTATATGGGGGCCGGAACACAGATCTACAAAATCACCTGTCCGGTATATGCTTATATTTTCATCCTTAAGATCTTGTATTATTTCTATTTTATAAGGATTATCCTTAAATATCTCCAGAGCCTGCTTTTTTGAAATTTTTTCTTTTTTGAAAACAGTATTAGATGAAATGATTTTTTTCATTTCATCCTCAATATTTTTAAGATCATTTATAGATATATTTTCATCTATATCAAAATCGTAATAAAAACCATCCTTGATTGAAGGACCTATGGCAAATCTGGCTCCGGGATATATTCTTGAAATGGCACTTGCCATTATATGTGAGGTACTGTGATTCAGAGTTTCAATTGATTTTTCATCATCCTGAAACAAAACCGAGATATTAAGACTTTTTTTAGGGATAAAGCTGAGATCTTCAAAACTTTCTTCCTCTGCTTTATCTGCATTTATTTTTGCAATTACAGCTTTTTTTGCTGACTGTTTGTCAAGATTGCATAAAAGTTCATATATGGTTTCTGTCCCACTGCTCTGGGCCTTACCTATATCTTTAAAATAAATATCAAACATTTTTCCTCTTTAATTATTTATAACGCAGCTAAATTAATATTGTAAAAGCTATTAAGTAATAATAATACATGAAAATTTTAAATCAATATTTTAGCATATAAAAATAATATAAGAAATTAAAATAGCCCTTAAGAAAAGATACCGTCAGAAAAGATGACTGCTACTCGATAGAG
>DNFX01000172.1 GCA_003486795.1 Actinomycetota bacterium | reverse complement strand
GGAGGCGGGATGAACATACTTGATTTGATTGTAAATAACAATTTCACATCAGCTAAAATCTGACAATTAACAGAGGGAGCACCATAGGTCTTACAATGAGAATTGCTTACAATCCTCTGTGCCATTTCCTTCTGAACAGTCAGAAAAACACTATCAATATATAACCTTTCACTGAGGATTTTAAATATTATAGGGCCGGTAATCTTATAGGGAATATTGGCTACTATTTTAAGATTTTTTTCTTTTCTGAATTGTGCCATTGGTATTTTCAAGCAATCACCATATATTATTTTAACATTACTGTGTTTTTCCTCTATTAAATCAAGATATTTACTGAATGAACCATCTATCTCAATTGAATATAAAAAGCCGGTTTTATCCGCAATTTGTTCAGTAAGATCTCCATGGCCTGCACCTATTTCGACAACAACATCATCCTCAGTAATATGAGCTGAATGAACTATTTTACTAAGCAGATTTTTATCCTTTATAAGATTCTGAGACAGGCTTTTTTTCAGCAACAAAATTTTAAAACCCTGTAAATTAGGAAAAAAAAGAAAAACATGAATTTAAATATAGTTAAAATCATTATTTAATCAAAGTCCATCCATCTCTTTAGAATATTCTCATTCTTGAATATGCTTTAACGTCGAGGCCTGAGACAAAACCCCTTTGGAAATAACGATAACCTGTAATTGCAACCATTGCACCATTATCAGTACAAAGATGTGGTGATGAAAACATTACATGAAAATGCTCTTTTTCAGACTTTTCTGAAAATACTTCTCTCAATCTGCTGTTTGCTGCAACGCCACCACCTACTACTATTCTTTTAACACTATAATCCCTGGCTGCTTTCATTGTTTTATGCGAAAGAACATCACAGATAGCTTCCTGAAAAGAGGCAAGGACATGGTGCATGTTTTCATTTTTTATATCATGTTTTTTTACATAATTAAGAAAGGCGGTTTTTAGCCCGCTGAAACTAAAATCATAATCATTACCTTCCATCATGGGTCTGGGAAAATGAACATAGCTTCTATTGCCTTTTTTAGAAATATCTTCTATTGCCTTTCCGCCAGGGTAACCAATGCCAAGGTATTTTGCAATCTTATCAAAAGCTTCTCCTGCTGCATCATCTCTTGTGGTCCCAAGAACCCTGTAAAGGCAATTTCCCTCAATAAGAAGAATAATTGAGTGTCCTCCTGAAACAACAAGGGCTATATATGGAAATTCCGGTACTTTTTCAAGAAAAATACTTGTTGCATGGGCTTCCACATGATTTACTCCTATGAGAGGTTTACCTGAAGACAATGAAAGACCTTTTGCAAAACAAAGTCCTGTGAGAACAGAACCAATCAATCCAGGTCCAGATGTTACACAAATAATATCTATATCTTTTATTTCAATCCCTGCTTCTTCGATTGCATTACGGAAAATAACATCTATCAATTCTAAATGTTTTCTTGAAGCAATTTCAGGAACAACACCACCAAAAAGCTTATGAATGTCAACCTGGCTTGACACAATATTGGAAAAGATTTCCTTGTCATCCCTCAACAAGGCAATAGAGGTATCATCACAGGACGTATCAATACCGAGCGTTATCATTTCATTCTCATATAAATTATTTTATTTTTCTAAGCAACACAAATTAAAAACAGGACTATATATTATGACCCTTTTTGTTAGTATAAACCAGAAAAGTTTAATTTCACCTCTATTGCATTAAGGTTATATTTCACTCCAGTTGATTTTTATTTTTTCCCTGTTTTTAAGGTTTTCTATAATAGAGCGGAAATATTCTAAATCCTTTTTTGCTGCAATGTAAGTTGCATATTGTTTTTTATTTTTATCCCATTCCTGTTTTTCAGGGACTTTTTCTTCCTTAAAGGAAAAAACATATATTTTTCCAGAAATTTCAACAGGTTTTTCGTAAACTATGCGGTCCTTATCAAGGGATAGCAAGTCAATATTGACTTCAGGTATAACACCTATTGCCGGGATACTGTCTGTGTTTCTGCGAATAAAACCCGTTTGATTCTCATGAACAAAGGATTTTTTGCGTATTACCTCTTCTGCAGCGGCCTTTGCATAGCTCTTAGCTTTATCTAAAACAATTTTATCTTTAATCTCTTTCATGATAACAGCCTTATCAAATGGTTTCCCCTCTTCCGCGGTTATAAGTTTAAATATATACGATTTTGATCCGGCTCTTACAGGCAATGAAATATCGCCTGCCTTTAATTCTCTAACCCATTGAATAATATTAAAATCTTTGAATTTTTTTAAAAGTTCTCCTTCCTTCAGACTCCCTGTATCACCAACTTCGAGGTTATTCTTTTTCCCGTATGAATCAATATCACTGGATTTTAATAATTCCATATATACAGCATCGTCTTTGAGGGTGCTTTTTTCGTCTATCACGATATATTTAAAACGATAAATATTTTCATTTCTGTAGATTGATTTTTCCTTTTCATATAATGCCTGCACTTCATTCTCATCGACATTAACCTTCTCTTTATAATCTGCAGAATTAAATTGCATATATGACAAATTAACCATTCCCCTCTCTTTCACGTAGCTCGTCCATAAATCCTTTTCATCATAGAATGCACTATTATTACTAATTATATTGGTTATTTTTCTCAGAACAAGGGCATTTTTTTCTGCTTCTT
>DNFX01000230.1 GCA_003486795.1 Actinomycetota bacterium | reverse complement strand
ATTAGGTATTGCAGTAATTATTATAAGCATTATCATAATTGTTATCCCAGGAAAAAAGTTTGCATGGGTTTTATTCAAACTTTCAAGTCCTTATCTTGCAATAGTATTTCTGATGCTTGTGGCCGAGTTTATTTTTTGGCAATAAAAACAATAAAGATTTTTATGATTAAAAAGTGTTATAATTATTTATAATAATAATACATAATAGTTATTTATTTTTAATTATTTTGCTGATTATAAGTTTGTAATTTTAATTATAATAAGAAATAGGAGAAGTCTTGTGATAGATTTTGAAAAGTTTAAAAAAGCGCAATACATGACAAAAAGAATGACTATATTAAAGGAAAGCTGCGAATTAAATGGTCTGAACATAAATTATCTTTTTGGTCTTTTTAATTACTATAATCAGAAAAATGCAGGCAGATGGTTTTGGCAGAAAGCTGCTTTCGCACCGGCGATAAAAGATAAATATGATAATGTTAATCGTCTTGCCGAGGAATTGTCAAAATCTTCAAAAGATATTGATGAAATTGTTTTTAACGACAAGTTAAAAATAATATCTTTTTCACTAAATGAGATGATGATAAAAATGGAAGAAAATCTTGGAGTCGACAGAAGTGTAGAACACAGCAAGGTTGAGGGTCTCATTGATGCCAATATGTCAGCTCTTATAAAAGATAGTCTGAAAGGAATGTAAGAAAAACCACCGGTTGTTTAAAATCAGTTTTCTTCCTGGGCTATCGGATTAAATGTCAGCGAGTATCTTCTTCCCGCTTCAAAAACAAATTCTCCATAATATGTGATTTCACTGTCATCATATTCAGCAGCAATTTCATAAGAATCTGCAATAATTACTATATCTGCTTTTGTATCGGGATTTATTTTATATATTTCACCGGTATTCCCCAGGAAATATAAATTGATTATGGAATCTGTATTATTTGAAACATCGAGCTGGAAATTTATTTCATCCCTTATGTTGAATCTGTAAATTATTTCAGGAACTGGTATGAAAGATGTATTTTTTATTATTTCAATCTTGCAGGTAGAGTAATATCTTGCGATTTTTTCCGAACTATCAGAATAATTAAAAAGAATATAATCAAAAATATGAAGGGCGCTCTCATATTTTTTATCAAGAGTCAGACTTATTGCATATTCTGAAAGGATATCGGAAGGTATTTTTGAATAAATATTCTCATCATAAATATTTATGGGAATATCTGTATTGTTTTCCTGTGCTATATTCTGGGCAAGCTGATACTCATCAAGAGCTTCCTTGTATTTGGAATCTTCAATAAAACTTAGAATCTCTTTAATATAACTTTCAAATACAAGTTTCTTTGCTTTTGAGACGAGCTCACTTTCAGGATATTGTTCAATTATTTCGTTTAGCAGATCAATACTCTGAATATAACTTCCGGTATTTATATGACTGCTTGCTGCCTTGAATAAATAGTCGGGGATTTTATATGAAAGAATAAAAGCCTCATCGCTGCTTGGAAAATCGGTAGTAATTTCTTTGAATATATTTATTGCCAGCACAAAATTTACTGCAGATTTCTCATAATTTTTTTCATCATAAGCTTTCTGTGCAATCTTTGCATATGATTCACCCAGGATATTCTTGACCTCCAGGGAATCTTTATCCATAATACCCTGTTCGATGCTAAGATTAATATATTTTATAGTGTTTTCATAATCATCAGTTTTCTGGTATGCAGAAGTAATTCCTTTTAAAGAATCATCATAGTATTTTCCGGTAGAATAATTATCTATTATTTCATTGTAATTATTTATTGCAGTATTATAATCTCCGGAATCAATTGCCTTCTGCGCATTTCTTGATAATGCAAACGGACCGAAAATACTTGATATGACCAGACCTGCAAGAAATATTATGAAAAAAAGTATAAAAATAAATCCGCCTTCAGCTCTTTTTGCCATATTAAAAATGGCAAAAATAAGGCTTAAAATAATTATTACTACGCTTGCTATCGGGAGAATATCCCAGAATTTACCCTTGTTTATTAAAAAAAGTATGGCAAGACCAATAATAGTAAAAATGAAAAGCAAAATTAGCAGAATTGAGCCCAGACCCAGTTTGCTTTTTCTGGTGTATTCATACATAAATTATAATTTTTGTTTATTGTTCAATAATTTTGGAAACTCAAAATAGTATTTTAACCTAAAAATCTTAAAAAATGTATAATATCAGGGAAATTTTAATTCCATTATTATTGTATCCCAGTATATATTATTGTAAAAGTGATCTTTTTCTAATATCTTTTTTTCTTTAAAACCGCATCTTTCGTAAGTTTTTATTGCTCTTTTATTGTATTCATAAACAGATAATTTAATGCTCTCAAGCCCAAGATGTCTGGAAGCAAATTTTATTGCTGCTTCTGTGGCATCTCTGCCATATCCTTTTCCCCAGTAATTTTTATCTCCAATAGCAATTCCGAACTCTGCATTTTTTTCATCCCAGTTTATTTTATGAAGTCCGCAGTCCCCTATGTATTTTTCTTCCCTGTATATTTCTATTGCAAAAACAAAGTCATTGACAGACAGGGACATTTCCCTGAACCATATCTCTTCTTTCTCTGTATCAAGATCTGAAAAATCAGATGACAGAAACTTATTTACTTCAGGGTCTTTCAGCCATTTTATCAGCCAGGGGAGATCATTCTTTCCAAGAGGCCGGATAAGCACTTTTTTATTTCTTATTATCGTTTTTTTCAGTTTCTTAAAATCCAGATCATAAAAATTTTTACCTGCCGGAATATTAAGCATCATAATACTGAAGCTTTTATTTTTTTAAAAAATGAATAAAATTGTTGATTAAAATTTTAATCTAATTTTTGCCATAAACCAAATAAAGAGACATAAATGTCTTCTGGTTAAGTTCAGATATCTATATATAAATAATTTTTAAAAAGTTAAAATATAAAAAAATCTTTTATTGTTTATACAATATTTCAAAAGAAGTATATTTAAGGAGAATGAATGGGATTATCTATGGGTATAGTCGGGCTTCCCAATGTCGGAAAATCGACTTTATTTAATGCACTTTTAAAAAAACAGATAGCAGATGCTTCAAATTATCCGTTTTGTACGATTGCCCCAAACAGGGGTATAGTCGAAGTTCCTGATGAAAGACTCAAGATTCTGGCGGAGATGATAAATGTTGAAAAAATAATACCTGCAGCGGTTGAGTTTGTTGATATTGCTGGTCTGGTCAGAGGAGCATCAAAAGGGGAAGGACTTGGAAATCAGTTCCTGGCAAACATCAGGGAGGTAAATGCAATCTGCCATGTAGTCAGATTATTTGAAGATAAAAGCGTTGCACATACTGAAGCAGATCTGAATCCGGAAATGGATGCAGAGCTTATTAATACTGAGCTTATAATGGCAGACCTGCAGACTTTGGAAAAAAAACAGGCACCCAAAGGAAGAATTTCCAAAGAAGATATCATAATGTGGGAGACAGTTTGTATTTTAAAAGCTGAACTTGAAAAAGGAACACTTGCAATAGATATTGATCTTAAGGAAGAGCAGAAAACTGAAGCAAAAAAATTATGTCTACTTACTGCAAAACCTATAATATATGTTGCAAATATAGGCGAAGACCAGCTTTCAAATAAAGATAATCTGGCTGGTGGTTTGAACTTAAAGCCGCTTATTATTTTATGCGCAAAGCTGGAATCCGAACTGGCGGTACTTTCATCTGAAGATCAGGAAGAATATCTCAGACAGTATGGTCTGGAGGAGCCGGGTCTTAACAGGCTTATAAAAACTGCCTACAGCACTCTCGGTCTTATTTCTTTTCTTACCACAGGAGAGAAGGAAACAAGAGCATGGACAATAGAAAAAGGAATGAAAGCCCGTGAAGCAGCAGGAGTAATACATTCAGATTTTGTAAAAAATTTTATAAAAGCTGCTGTAATTTCTTATGAAGATTATGTAAGAATAGGTGGATGGACAGAAGCGAAATCCCAGGGGAAAGTAAGATTTGAAGGCGCTGATTATATAATGAAGGAAGGGGATGTTGTTGAGTTTATGGTAAGACAGTAAGTGCCGTCTTATTTTTAAGATGTCAAAGATTTTTTCCGGGTTTTTAATCTAAAATTAATCTTTTAACTTAAATATGATTTTTAAAAATCTGCTTCTTTGGTTATAATATTAATGATTTTCTGTTCAAAAACCGGATTTTTAAAAAACAGGTTTCAGTATTGGAATAAAAAAACAAGATAAAAGGGGGGAAAATGAGCGGGAAGAAAGTTTTTACTTCAGAGCAGGCAAAAGAAATCGGAGATATGCTTGGAATAGATTGGAAAAAATGGGATGTTGAGCAATTCAGAAAAGGTATGGATGTTGAACTTGAGCATGG
>DNFX01000032.1 GCA_003486795.1 Actinomycetota bacterium | reverse complement strand
ACGGAGAAAGTGTCAAAGCTATGATTTCAGGTGCCGGAAGGATTGATCTCGAAGGAGAAGTAAAAACACAGGAAATTCAGATATCAGGACTGGGATCGTATAATGCCGAAAATATGTCTAGCAATGATTGCAGGATAATCATATCGGGGGCAGGAAACGCTAAGGTTAATGTTGTTCAGAGTCTGGATATTAACATTTCGGGATTGGGAAGTGTTGAGTACAGCGGTAGACCTTCAGTTAGCCAGAGCGTATCCGGCGGAGGAAATGTAAAGAGCGCTGACTGATATTGTTAAAAAAATTTGTGTTATTATTTATTTGAACTATCTAAGAGATGGGTTTACAACCCGTTAATAAAAAATCTATAAAATTAAAAAAGAAAAGGAGAAAAAAATGACTGAATTAACAAAAAAAGAAATGGAAGAAGGGAAAATTGTACTTGGCGGCTTGTTGATACTGTTATGGGTTGCAGGTGTGATTACATGGCTGGGACTTATGTCCTTTAATCTTTTCAGCTGGATACCGAACTGGATACCTGGTGTGTCTGTTGTCAGCAAATTTACAGATTCCTCTGACATATCCTCAGTCGCTATACCTGCCCTGTTCGTAGCTTCGCTTATAGGTCTATATATAAGAAAAGGCTGGGCAGTTCCGGTTACAAGGGCCGCTATAGTGGTTACCATGGTTATATTCTTCCCTGTCGGAACTATTTTTGGTGCCATAGTCTGGAAAAGAATAAACGATCCTGCAGCAAAAAGGTATTTAAATTATGATATGGAAATAAACAAGGATAATGAAAAAGATAATAACACTAACCAGGAAAAGGAAGATAAAAAAATCCAGTCCTGAGAACTATCCGGAAAGTTAAAAATAGACACAATATTTAAACTTTAATATTCTGATTTATGTAATTACAGATTTTTACATACAATCATTATTTTTCCGATGTTTTTTCAAAAGAAGAAGTATACTTTATAATTTTTACTAAAAATATATTTTTAAAATAATATATTTTTATCAGAAATGTATCTGGAAAAAGGAGATAAGATGGGAATATTTGGAATTATTCTTTTTGTAATAGGACTTGTTGTGCTGGTTATAGGAGCTGTGAATCTGCTTCAGGCAATATTTTATATCGGTCTTGCTATATTGGTATTAGCTATAATCATATATCTTCTTTCAGGTTTCAGGACCATCAGGCCCACCCAGAAAGGACTTGTTGAAAGATTCGGCAAATATATGAGAACAAGGGACCAGGGTCTTTCATGGATAATTCCTGTTTTTGAAAAGATGTACAAAGTGAATATAACAGAGCAGATGGTTGATATCCCTCCACAGATGGTTATAACTCAGGACAAACTTAATGCCGAAGTTGATGCAGTTATTTACTATAAAATAGTTGATGTGAAAGCAAGCGTATATAATGTTGATGACCATCGTTCACAGCTTACAAGTCTTGCAAGAACGACACTTAGGGCAGTTATAGGCAACATGACACTAACTGATGCAAATGAAAACAGAGCATCTATAAATACAAAAGTTGAAACGGTACTCGACAAAGAAACTGCAAGTTACGGAGTTGAAGTACTTAGATGCGAGATCCAGAAAATTGAACCTCCATCTGATGTTCAGGCTTCCATGAATAATGTAGTTAAAGCTGAGCAGGAAAAAATAGCAGCCCGTGACTTTGCAACTGCTATGGAAACAAGAGCGGATGGAGAAAAAAGAGCAGAAATCAAGAAAGCGGAAGGTATAAAACAGGGTCTGATTTTATCAGCTGAGGGTAAGGCAGAATCAATCAAGGTTGTTGCCAATGCTGACGCAGACAGGATAAAAGTCGTAAATGAAGCTGCAAACAAGTATTTTATCGGAAACGCACAGATACTTAGAAAACTTGAAACTGTTGAAAATGCGTTAAAGGAAAATGTCAAATTTATTGTTGATTCCGATAAAGTCCAAACGATTGTTACTGATGCAGCAGGTATAACCCCTGTGCCTACAGAGAAAAATCAGTAAAATCAAATGCTTTGCCAGCATCTGAATATAAACTGAAAAGTAACAGGGTTAAAATATAAAAAAAACGAACTTTTTTATACCTGTATAATATGTTTGTTTTCATTTTCAAGAGCAATCATTATTGCGAGGTAATCTCTAAGATGACGAGTAATCAGAAAATTATTCAGAACATATTCTCTTGCCAGTTTGCCCATTTTTTCACTTATATGCTTCCTGTTTAGCAGATACCTTATTCTGAATGCTGCACCCTCATTTGAATGTATCAGAAAACCAGTCTGATGATCTATTATCTGCAGGGTTATTCCGCCGACGGCTCCTCCTATGACAGGTTTTCCTTTCCATAATGCCTCAGTCACAACAAGCCCGAAGCCTTCCTTACTCGAATTCTGTATAACTACATCTGCTATTCTCTGAAGAGCATTAATCTCAATATTGCTGTTAGGTTTGAGAAGAAGTAATTTTATATCCGGATCATTGCCGGCTTCCTGACTTACTTCATCAAAAACAATTTTTCCTTCAGGATCATCACTGGCTTCTCCACCTGCAAGTATAAGCTGACAATTTGTCTCTTTTTTAACCATCCTGTATGCCTGTATTACTCCCAGCGGACCTTTAAATCTGTCAAATCTGGATACCTGAAGAATTATGGGTTTGTCAAGGCTGATGCCAAATTCGGAAACGACTCTGTCGATTTCGCTTTTTTCAAGCTCTCTGTTTTTGTCGCTTAAAGGATCTATTGAAGGAGCGACAAGATACTGCGGATGGGGGAGTATTCTGGAAAACTTTGCTAAAGAAAAAATACTTGCATCATACTTAAGCAGGTAATACTTTAAAAATTTCCAGAGATTCAGATCAGGTTTGGAAAGATCAATATGGCATCTCCA
>DNFX01000002.1:271-3529 GCA_003486795.1 Actinomycetota bacterium | reverse complement strand
TACATCGAACCATTCCGGATTTTTAACCATCCACATGCATGTTGCATCAACATGCGCATAATCTGCTGTTATATTGGGATATTCCTTTGCTACTTCATTAAAAGCTCTGTCCCAGAGGTTAAATGCATAGGTGAGAACATTTGTTTTTCCACATAAAGTTAATTTCTTGCCTTTATTACGTTTATTTGTATATGAAAAGGCAAACCTGATACATCTTTCAACACCCTTTCTTGTGTTAATTGATTCTTGTATTGCAACTTCGTCATTTGTTCCTTTTTTTAAAACTCCACCTGCTCCTGTGTACAAGCCTTCTGTATTCTCTCTGACAACAACAAAATCGATGTCTTTAGGTCCCTTATTTTTTAGTGGTGTATCAACTCCCTCGTACAGTTTCACAGGGCGGAGATTAATGTATTGATCAAGTTCAAATCTTATTCTTAATAGAATATCCTTTTCAAGAATTCCAGGCTTTACATCGGGATGCCCTACCGCTCCAAGATATAGAGCATTTTGCTGCTTCATTTCATTTAGAATGCTATCAGGTAATACTTCACCAGTTTTTAAGTATCTTTCTCCCCCGATGTCATAATAGGTATATTTCAGTGAAAAACCAAACTTTTCTGATATTGTATTTAATACTTTAATACCCTCTGCCACTACTTCCGGCCCGGTTCCATCACCAGGTATTACTCCAATATTATATTCTTTAGACACTTTATACCTCCTGCTTGATTAATTATGAATTAAAATGAAAAGCATCACCTTTCATTGTTCATTAAAGCTTTTCTGCCAATATCTTTTCTATACTGCATACCATTAAAGTTTATGCAAGAAACAGCATTATATACCTTATCAATTGCATCTTCATATGTATTTCCAATAGCAGTTACACCAAGAACCCTACCCCCGGATGTAAAAAAATCATTTCCTGTTTTTTTTGTTCCAGCATGAAAAACCATAACATCTTTCCTATTTTTTAAACTTTCCAATCCATTTATAATAATACCTTTTTCAGGTTTATCCGGATATCCCCGGGAAGCCAGCACCACACATATTGATACACCATCTTTCCACTCAATTTTCTTGATTGTATCTAATTTGCCTTCAGCGCATGCCAGCAATATCGGAAAAATATCACTTTTCATTTTAAAAAGTATGGGCTGGGTTTCAGGGTCACCCATCCTGACATTAAATTCAAGAACGTAGGGGTTTTTATTTTCTGTCAGCATAAGACCACCGTACAAGACACCTTTATAATTTATTCCTTCATCTTTCAAGGCATTTATTACCCTGCACATAACATTCTTGTCTATAATTTCTTCAAGGTCACTACTGATAAATGGAATAGGAGTATAAGCGCCCATACCACCTGTATTAGGTCCTTTATCTCCATCAAGCAGAGCTTTGTGGTCTTGAGATGGTAACAGAGAAAGCGTGGTTTTGCCATCGGTAAAAGCAATGTATGAAGCCTCAACGCCGGATAAAAATTCTTCGATTACAATTCTGCTTCCTGCATCTCCATGAATACGTGCTATCATTAAATCATGTAGCACCTTGTAAGATTCATCTTTATCGGTTATGACATAAGCGCCCTTACCTGCGCATAAACCATCAGCTTTTATAACAAAAGGCGGTGTCAGATCATCAAGATAAACCTTTGCATCATCATAATCTGAAAATACTTTGAAGGAGGCTGTTGACACTTTGTATTTATACATCAATTCTTTAGAAAAAACCTTGCTCGTTTCAAGGAGAGAGCCTTTCCGGCAGGGACCGAATATAGGTATGTTTTTTCCTTTAAAAACATCAACAATACCTACAGATAAAGGATTTTCCGGTCCGACTACGACAAGCCCGATATTTTCCTTTTTTGCAAAGGCTAATATTTTCTCTGTGTTATTTATATCCATATCAACACAATCAGCAATTTCAGAAATTCCTCCATTACCTGGAATACAAAAAATTGAATCCACATGTTCTGATTGAGACAATTTCCATGCAAGAGCGTGTTCCCTTCCACCGCTTCCGATTACAAGAACTTTCATAAACTTTTATTCCTTTCTGATTGAAATTTAATCTATTTTATTCCAGACAAATATGAATGGATAGCGCTGTCATAATCAGATGTTAAAGAATAGACTTTTTTTGCAAGATAGAACCTCAGTTCCTCTGTTGTCTCACCGTTGTTCTGCTTCATATTTTCAATTACTTTTAAGTAATCTTCAGGATCAACAACAACAGTGACGTATTTATAATTTTTAGCTGCCGCCCTTATCATGGAAGGACCTCCAATGTCTATGTTCTCTATAGCTTCTTCAAATGTACAGCCTTTGCTAATGACTTCCTTGAATGGATAAAGATTTACAATAACCATATCAATATGCTTTATCCCAAGAGATTCCATAGACATTTGATGTTTATTGTCGTCCCTTATGTTTAAAATTCCTCCATGAATTTTAGGGTGCAATGTTTTTACTCTTCCATTCATAATTTCTGGGAATCCGGTATAAGAACTTATTTCCAAAGGATTTAAGTCAAATTCATCCAAATACTTTTTTGTACCTCCTGTTGAAAGTATTTCTATATCGAAATTTTTTAAGAAAGATACTATTTCCGACAGGTCTGTTTTGTCTGATACACTAACAACTGCTCTTCTTATTCTCATCTATTTTCCTCCATTTTTTAAAAATTGCAGGGAAACTCCTTCGAATTGTAAATTGAATATCTAATCATTAATTATATAAAATATTTTGCTATCAACATTGACTCTTTTTATATTTCCTTCATCCTCCATTAATTTTAGAGTCTTTATTGCCACATTTTCCGGTATGCCTGTAATTTTGACTATATCGCTAAGAGTTAAAGACCTTCTTTTCAAAATTTCCATAACCATTTCAGACCAGTTAGCCTCTTTTTTTCTCTCAACTTTTTTTGTAAAATCACAAATGACTTCAGTTGATTCACCAAAATATTCAGATATTTTGTCAAGTTCCTCACTGGTAAGACCACTTATTTTACGGTCTATGGGAGGCCTGATAATGGTATTTAATTGTACTTTTTCCACTCCGAGATATTCGGCAATCTTTTTAAATTTTTCCAACTCTCCAGTGCTGGTATTAATCCCTTTGATCAACATAATTTCAAGCCATATCTTACCTTTATAATTGGTACTAAATTTTTTTATTCCTTCAATGATAGTATTAATTCCAATCAAGGAATGGGGTTTATTTATGTACTGAAATATTCCTTCGCTTACTT
>DNFX01000002.1:0-265 GCA_003486795.1 Actinomycetota bacterium | reverse complement strand
TTCTTACATCTTCAATACTCAAAAGAGAACTGTTGGTTATAACAGCTACTGGAATATCTGTCCGTTTCTTAACCTCTCTTATAATCCACCCGATATCAGAGTTTAATGTAGGCTCACCTGACCCAGAAAAAGTAATGTGGTCAATATAAGTAATGTCTTTTGTTACGGTTATTATTTCCTCAACTATTTCGTCCGGATTAAAAAAACTTTTTCTACTTAATTCCTGATTCGTTGTTTTTCCAACCTGACAGTATATACAGTCAAA
>DNFX01000250.1 GCA_003486795.1 Actinomycetota bacterium | reverse complement strand
CGACAATAAGTTTGCCAGAAGAATTTACTTCTTTATTATTTGAAGACATATTTCACCTTCCTGCTTAAAAATTTACATATATATTTTATATATTTCCCAAAATAAGCTTTATTTGTTTAAAGACTTTGAATTCAGATTAATTCTGATTTTTTTATTTTTATAAAAATCCCATCTGTCAAGCAGATACCATTTTACCCGTTCAAAAACTCCTGCATTTCCTTCAATTATTGCATCTGCGATTTCATCACTGAAAAGTTCTGCCTCTTTCATAAAAGTTGCTGTCCTTAAATAATAAAAAGGCAGCATTGATTTCAACACTGTTTCTCTGTCGTCCAGATTTACAAAATTATAAGCACATGCAAATTCATAAACTATTTTTGTCCATAGTTCAACAGACAGTGTAACGCTTTCAGGAGAGTTGAGGTTTAAAGTATTTCTGAATTCTCTGTGAGTATTATCCTCAAAAATGGTTTTCCATATATTCTTATAAGTATCCTGGCCATCATAAAATTTCTGCATGAGCTCATTATAATTTGCTTTAAAACGTTCAGCTTCCACAAATTTAAAATCGCCCATAATAAAACCCTGGATGCTCCCGACAACATCTCTCCATCTGTATTCATAATTTCTCATTAAATCAAAAGTAGTTCCTGCAACCTGCATAAAAATAGACTCTATCTCCCTGTGTGGATTTTTTTCATGAAGCTTGGTTCCAAGAACAGACTGGCAGACTCTGAATCCTTCATTAAGGGCAGTTGTAGTCATCCAGATATCTACACCATATTTATTTATATGAGAATATTCCTTCCAGTATTTTTCTCTTGTAAATACCTGAAGAACCCCGTTGGAAAAAGAAAAATCACCGCCTATAGGCTGTCTAATCTTTAAACCGTACAATGCTCTTGTCAGCGGATAGGCAAGAGTATTATTTATTGTTGCATCATGTTCATTTCTTATATAATAAGGGGCAACAAAACCATATCCTGACTTTAAAACCGGATTGACCAGATTATATATCCACTCAGGTGTAACACTTAACGTATCTGCCTCACATATTACACATACCTTTGCATCAAGGACTCTGGCACCTTCAAGTATTTCCCTTATCGCAGAACCCTTTCCTTTGGTTCCGGAATATTTTGTCGATATGCATTCGATTCCTTTTGGAAGCATTGTTTTCTGGATTGCATTTGTGGTTTTGTCTTCCGAATCACTATCGGCATTAAGAATCACGCTTTTAAGTTCAGGATAAAACTTTTTCAATCCTTCACCGCAGTTTTTGAGAATATTTGATATTGTAGACTCATTATTATAAGTAGGGATGCCTACAACTATATCTGCACTACCTGTTTTTTTAAGCTGAAGCATAAATTCTTTGTCCAGAGACTCATTAATAAAATCAGTCATCTTTTTCCTTCTTTTTAAAAAATTTTATTAAAATTTTAATAATCTTTAGAATTTATTATATTTTATTTTTAAAAAATAAAAATAATAGTAAATCAAGCTAAGCAAAAAGATATCTTATTACTTCTTCCCATCCCCTGTTCATTTTCTTTTCAGTTATGAAGACATTATCATAATTCGGAAGAGCTTCAAGGACATGGTCTTCTTCATGTATATCATTATTCATTAAAAAAAAGAATTTTACTTCATCAGCCATTTTTAAATCTTCAGCTGAATCCCCCAGAGCAAGGCAATTTTCCCTTTTAAATTTCCTGATTTCCCTATCCTGTCTTACCCCTTTGGATTTATCTACTCCTTTTGGCATGAGATTATAAAAATATGTTTTACAGTCAGGAAACTCCGCCGCATAAAGAGAAGTCGGTCCGTTATTCATAATCATTGAATCGCCGAAGCCGTTTTCATCAAGAATTTTGTTTGCTTTTTCCACATCAATCTCTCCAAGAAAAAGGATGTTTGTATTTCTGTTTTTATTCCACTCAGGTCTGCAATCTATTTTTGAAGGAAAACTGCTCTTTATTAATTTCACAACATTGTCAAAATCTTCACCCAGGCTGGTAAAGTCATGCCGGAAATTTTTTTTATCATATGTCTGGAAGACTTCTCTGCCCCTGTTATGGACTACTTCTGCACCAAGCTCAGCAATATAATTATTTAAGTTAAGCATCTGTGCATTATATTTTAGCTGATATCTGTTTCTTCCTGAAATCATTACAAGATCTATATTATGCTGGTACAGCAGCTCAAGACACCTGACTGCACCAAAAAAATATCTGCCTTCAGCGTCATTTATTATACTTCCTTTATCATTAAATAGTGTCCCGTCACAATCTGTATAAATTGCTTTTATATCCCTTATTTCTTCCCTGATTTTTTCTTTATGGTCCTGAAAAAATTTCATTATTTTATTCCTCCCAGTAAGCTGTTTTTCTTTCCTGGTCCTGTTCAGATAGATAATTCCCCCGATCAGTTTTATTTTCAGCTTTTAAACTCGGATTTTATTTTTATAAACTGCATTATGTCTGTTTTGGTAAGAAGACCTTCCAGCCTGCCGTTTTTAATAACAACAAGCGCGCTTATATTCCCCGTATTGATTTTCTTTACAGCTTCATACAATTCTGTTTCCATATCTACTTTGTCTTCTTCTATATATGTGTTTACGATTTCTCCGACTGTAGTATTGTCCCATTTATCCTTTGGAAGCTCTTTTATATCGTTAAGCGTTATTATACCGAGATATTTATCATTATTATCTTTATCAATAACCGGAAATTTGCTATATTTGAATTTCAGAAACCAGTCATCGATAAGCTCTCTCACTGTTATATCTTTGGAAACTGCTACTATATTTGTGGTTATAACATCTCTTACCCTTATGCCTTTAATTGATTTTTCCAGAACAATCTGGGCATAGGTCTGTTCAGCTGCTGACTGAAGAAACCATCCTATGAATATAAGCCATATTCCATTGAAAAATATTCCGAGAAATATATATATTATGCCGACAGTTATCATAGCAAAACCGATACCCCTGCCTACATTTGTCGCAATCATTGTAGCTTTTTCAAAATTATTGGAAAATTTCCAGATAATCGATCTCAGGATTCTCCCACCATCAAGCGGAAAACCGAGTAAAAGATTGAATGTACCAAGCGCTATGTTTATTATGGTAAGATACTTTGCCGGTTCCATTATTTCAGGAATCTGTCTTGTTAAAACCCATATTGCTCCGAAAACAATCGCAAGAAAATAGCTTGCAGCTGGTCCGGCTATAGAAATCTGAAATTCCTTGGCAGATGTATCAGGCTCCTTTTCGATCTGCGCAATCCCTCCAAAAATAAATAAAGTTATCTGTTTTACCGGTATCCCTCTCCGTATTGAAGTAATGGAATGAGAAACCTCATGAAACAAAATTGAGAAAAAGAATAATAAAGAACTTATAATAGTAATTATTGCTATAAGCCATATGTCTGTATCAGGCAGGACTCTCGGAAAATAAGAAAATCCAAAGAAATAAGCAATAAGAGCGAATATAATAAACCAGCTATAATCTATCCTTATTTCTATTCCTGCTATCCTGAAAATTTTAAAAGAATTTGTTTTTATCATTTCCCTCACCTTTTTAATAACTGCTTTGATAATCTTTTCATATATTTTTTATATATATAATCATATAA
>DNFX01000033.1 GCA_003486795.1 Actinomycetota bacterium | reverse complement strand
CAGATGCTTTAGGATTTGTTTTATCGACTGACAGCCCAAGAAAAATTAAGGCAAGCAAGGCCAAAGAGATAATAATTACAGTAAAAGAAAAATTTATGGATTTGCCAGGTTATAAGCTGCCATCATTTGCAGGAGTATTTGTAAATGAAACAATAGAAGCCGTCACTAAAGCTGCAGATAAACTGGAACTTGATTTTATGCAGTTTTGTGGAAATGAGGATACAGAGTATATGTTAAAAGTTAAAAAACAATTTAAAAATATTAAGCTTATTAAGATGATAAGAATTAAAGAGTATATTTTATCTATTAAATCTCTTTTACCTCATCTACAGAAATATAAAAACACAGTGGATTATTTTTTGCTTGATACTTACAAGGAAAATTTCTATGGGGGTATGGGTATAAGCTTTAACTGGGAGCTTGTAAAAGGTTTAAGCAGGGAGTTTTCTGTAATTTTAGCAGGCGGTCTTGACAGCAAAAATGTATCTGAAGCAATAAAAACAGTAAAGCCCTTTGGCATTGATGCATCAACGAGGCTGGAAGAATCACCAGGTAAAAAAGATATTACAAAAGTGGAAATATTTATTAAAAATGCTTTAAAGAACGCAGATTAAATGAACAAAAGTATTAATGATGTAAAAGCTCGTGATTGCTTCAGGACAGGTTTGGGCAGATAAGAGAAGCTTATTCAATATCAGCTGGTCTTGATTACCTGGTAGTTGGTCCTGAACATGCATATCTAAAAGAAAGGGGTTTAGTAAAATATGAAAACATACTTGATAGCGAAGCTTTTGAGGCATTTAAAATTCTTTCGCAGCTTGAAGGAATAATCCCTGAACTTGAGAGCGCAATGCAGTAGAATATGTTCTAAAAACTACAACAAACGTTGGTAAGGATAAAATCATTGATGATCTACACTGGAAGAATGTGATGGAATAATTATTGGAAGCAAAATATTATCACTACTTCTTGATGCTGGCAGTTTTAACCAGGGTTTAAGCAGGGAGGAAGAATTTATGACAGAAGTAAAGAATGTTTTAAAAACAGTTTAAGAATTTTAACGAAATTGATGGATGAAATTAAATGAAAAAAATACAAACTGATATACTGGTAATTGATAACTATGACTCCTTTACTTTTAATTTAGTGCAGTATTTTGGGATATTGGGAGCTAATATAAAAGTATGCAGAAATGACAGAATTGGCTTTAGTGATATAGAAGACATAAAACCATCAAGAATTGTAATTTCTCCTGGTCCAGGAAGGCCTGCAGACGCAGGGATTTCTAACAGTTTGATCCAAAATTTCTATAAATGTATTCCAATTTTAGGGGTATGCCTCTGACATCAATGTATAGGAGAAGTTTTTGGCGCAGAAATTATAAATTCCGGTGTTGTTCCATTCTCTTATCATAAAAAAAGACACCATTCCGTTATCCTTTGAAATATCAGCAAGCACAGAAGATGGAATTGTTATGGGGATAAGACATTTAAAATATAAATTAGAAAGTATTCAATTTCATCCGGAATCTTTTCTAACACCTTCAGGTATAAAAATACTTGAGAATTTTTTATATTATTAGGTAATTTAAATAAAATTTATTTTCTATAATAAGCTCTAGTTTCATATACCAGCAAATTTTAACTACGAAACAGGCTTTATTTTAGCAGGCTTGAATAATTGTGTTTTAAGTTTTAAATCTTTTTATATCAAGTTTTTCAGATAATTCATCATCATAAAAATTATCACTTATCAAACAGATATGCTCAGGTTTGTTTACCTCATAAATTCTTCTCTTCCGGTAGACACCTTTTCTAAACCTCGCCTGGATGTATGAATTAACTGCAACAGCAATTATAAAACAAACAGATACAGGCGTTAAAAAAATATAAATGAGTCTTTCCTTAAACCTGAGTGAAAGGATAATTTTTATTACAAATACAAAAATTATTTGTAATACATTAAGTAGCATAAAAAACTGGCCTATCCCTGTGCTGAAGAATTTACCTTTTATCCTTTTTACAAGGACAAGTGGCATCATTGTAAATAGTCCATTCCTATAAAGACTATATAAAATTTATCCCTTGGAAACTTTACGGAGCTGATGCTGTATATTTATATCACCGAAAATATAGGCAAAAAGATTCTTAATTTATTTAAATTTGATTTTGGAATTAAGAAAATAATTTAGCATTTATTTTATTATATAGACACTCTGGATTTGATGTTGGCTGCATCAGTTGAAATTGAGAAAAAATCATATTGAATATAAAAATAAGGTACATAGTTATAACCCCTACAAAAATTCCCAGTTTTGGTATAATTATCTCTACAAAAATTCCCAAATATAAGATAATATGTAGTTAAAAAGAATTTAGGGAGAAAAATATGAAGAGAACAATAACAAATGATCTAATTAAATGGAAGTCATCATCTGGTCGTAAGCCGTTAGTTATTAAAGGTGCAAGGCAGGTAGGTAAAACATATATCCTGGAAAAATTCGGCCAGGAGCATTTTAAAAAATACCATTATATTGATTTAAGAGAAAATAAAAAAATTGGCAGTATTTTTAAAGATACATATAATCCCCGAGAAATAATAAGGCAACTGGAGTTTGTTTTAAGAATACAGATTAATATTAACAGTGATTTACTGATATTTGATGAAATACAGGATTGCAAAGGAGCTATTACCTCACTTAAATATTTTCAGAAAGATATGGGTAGGCTGGCTTTAATTGCTGCAGGTTCTCATCTGGGAATGACAAAAAATGAAGAATCCTTTCCTGTTGGTAAAGTAAATTTTTTATATATGTTTCCCATGAATTTTGAGGAATTTTTACTGGCTGCTGATGAACTGTCGTATGAGCAATATAAAAATTTCAATATAGATAATCCTTTTGTTTTACCTGGAGTAGTTCATAACCGATTATTGGAACTAATGCGTTACTATTTTA
>DNFX01000014.1 GCA_003486795.1 Actinomycetota bacterium | reverse complement strand
CCGCTGAAGTCGGAAATGCAGTGGCTGGGAAAATCTACAATTCCTGAGTCTGATGCTATTTTTGCTACAACGTGGAAAACAGCGTATGCTGTTAATGCTGCAAAAACAAAAGCCAGAAAGTTTTACTTTGTCCAGGATTTTGAACCATATTTCTACCCTATAGGCGGACTTCATTTTCTGGCAGAGAGAACTTATAAATTTGGATTTTACGGAATAACTGCAGGCGAATGGCTGGCTTCAAAGTTGAGGACTGAGTATTCGATGGATGCAGAATCATATGATTTTGGTGTTGACCCAGGAATTTATTCTTATGAGAATAATAAAGTTAGAAAAGAAATTCTTTTTTATTCCCGTCATCAAACAGAAAGAAGAGGATTTCATGTTGGTATCCTTGCACTGCAATTGTTCCATGAAAAACATCCTGAGTTTGTCATAAATCTTGTAGGAAATGATGCTTCCCGTTTTCCTATCCCTTTTCCATATATAAATCATCAATTACTAAATCTGAATGATCTTAATAAACTTTATAATAAATGTTCTGCTGCCCTTGTGCTGTCTTTTACCAATTTTTCTCTTCTACCGCTTGAATTGCTGGGTGCTGGAACTATTCCTGTGGTAAATAATGGTCCAAACAATGAAATGGTATGTAATAATCCTTATATCAGATATTCCAGTGCAGATCCCGAGAAACTTGCTGATGCTCTTGAAGAGATAGTCATGAGGGAAAATAGTACTTCTTATGCAGAAAAAGCTTCTGAATCTGTTAAGAATGTTACCTGGAATGTTTCCGGCAGGGAATTTGTTGAAATATTTAACCGAAGGATGAATTGTGAATAAAAGATGTGTTGTTCTTGGTGCAGACGGGTTTATCGGCAGACATTTGGTTGCCAAGTTAGCTGAAAATCCACAATTTGAGATTATTGCCATTGATTTATATCCAGAAAGCCAGAACATTGCCAGTCATAAATTTCTTAAGTACGATAACGTTAAAATTGTATCTGGAAACTGCTTTTCAAAAGATATTCTCATGAATAACATAAATCCCGGTGATTATGTATTTCATCTGGCTTCCAGGACAAATCCCGCAACTACTGACAATAATCCTTATTTGGATTTAGAGCAAAATGTAATTCCAACATTGACTCTACTGGAAATCTGCTTAAATAAAAAAATCAGTAAGTTTATTTTTCCTTCTTCCGGAGGCACTGTTTATGGAAACCAGAACATTGATCAGTTTGACGAAAATGTAATACCTCAGCCGGTCTCTCCCTATGGTATTGGGAAATTATCAATAGAACATTATTTGCGGTACTACCATGAAAAATTTGGTATGAAGTACATTGTTTACAGAATTTCTAATCCATATGGACCAGGTCAGAGGATTAGTGGAAATCAGGGAGTTATTCCCATCTTTATTTATAAGATCATCAATAAGTTGAATTTGGAAATTTACGGTGAAGGAACAATGGTTAGAGATTATATATATATTTATGATCTGGTTGGGATGATGGCTGAGTCTTTTGAAAAAGAAACAACTTTTACAGAATATAATCTGGGAAGCGGTAATGGTGTAAGTATAAATGAGCTTGTTTTGCAAATAGAAAAACATGCTCAGGTAAAAGCTTGTATAAACCATGTTCCAGCGTTAGCAACTTATGTGAAGAGAAATGTTCTTGATATTTCAAGGTTTACCAGGGAGTTCAAGATAAAACCGCAAATAAGCCTGGATGAAGGAATAAAAAGAACATATGAATATATCCGCACACAATATTGAAATTATTTCTGTAGTGCTTCTAACATATAATGGTGAGAAGTATTTACAAGAGATACTTGATGCCTTGAAAGAACAGAGGTTTCCTTTAAATTTAAAAATGGAAATAATTGTAATAGATTCCGGTTCAACAGATGCAACGTTAAATATATTGAAAACTAATATGGGTAATCATTCAAACATTAGATTGATTCAAATTCCGAATGAAGAATTCGGGCATGGCAAGACCAGGCAAATGGCTGCATCTATTGCTGGTGGAGAAATCATTTTATATCTTACCCAGGATGCAACACCTGCAGATTCAGACTGGATTATCAATATGCTTGAGCCGTTTTACATTAATGATAATATTTCTTGTGTATTGGGTAACCAAATACCAAGAAAAAATGCACCTCCCTGTATAAAGCGGGAAATCGTTAAAGTTTTTAATGGGTTAGGCGATAGAAAAAGTATTACACTAAGTCGTTATTATTCAATTTTAGATCATACGTTGCATTTGGATGCCAATCCTTTTTTTTCTGATGTGAATTCCGGATTCAGGAAACAGATACTTTTGCAGGATGTTCCATTTGAAGATGTAAACTATGCAGAAGATCAGCTTATAGCAAGGGCTATGCTGAACAAAGGCTATATCAAAGCCTATAATCCAATGGCAAAGGTATTTCATTCTCACGATTATGGCGTTAAAGATTACTACAGAAGAAAATTCCAGGAACAGACGTCCCGCATTGCCAATGGATTTGTCAGCCGCAAGTTGAAATTAAAAAGAAATATATTTTTCTTTATTAAAGATACGTGGCGTGATTGGTTTCTGGTACTACACGATACTGACTATAATTCAAGGGAGAAAATCAGGTGGCTGATGCTTACACCTGCCTATAATTTTGCTTTGATGTTAGGCAAAATACATGCAGTTAAATATTTTGGAAATAATATTCAATATAAAAAAAGGATCCTGAAAAAATAAAGGTACATCATATCAGAGGTTTCGATAAATGATTATAATAATCGATGAGCCAGGACAATTATGCAATAGATTGTGGGCATATTCACCATTTATTGCACTTGGATTTCATTTTAAAAAGAAGGTTTTAATTTTACAGTTTAATGAGTATATTAAATATTTCCCCAATATTCAAAAAAACAAACTAATTAAATGCAAAATTGTAAATAATAAAAGTATTAATAATATCCTTGTTTCATTAATTTTAATATTGGTTAAAATTGCAGTAAAAATCAAATTAATAAATATAAAAAAAATAAATTACGATAAATCCGGCAACGGATTAAAATTCATCAAAGCATGGAAAACGGAAAAGCCAAATGAAATATTATTAAATAACAAAAAAGAAATCATCAACCTGTTTCGTCCTGAATATTTTAATAAAGATAATCTGATAAAATATAAAAATAATGGTTATGTTCTTGTTGGTGTTCATATCAGAAGGGGAGATTACAAAAAATTTAAAAAAGGAAGATATTTGTTTTCTGACAGTGTTTATTTAAAAGCAATTGACACACTAAAAAAATCCATAGCGGATAAAGGTAAAGAAGTTTGTTTTTTTATATGCTCTGATGAAAATATTAGCGAACTTGCCAATCAGCTGACAAATTGT
>DNFX01000261.1 GCA_003486795.1 Actinomycetota bacterium | reverse complement strand
AGCAGAAAAAGAAGATTGATATCCTTCAAGCTCTGCGCGATGCCGGTCATGACATCGGATATACGACTGTGTGCGCTGCTGTAAATGATATTGAAAGAAAGTCAAGAGAAGCCTTCATAAGACAAGAGTATAACTTAGGAGATGCTGCTGAATTTGACTGGGGTGAGATAAAACTAATCATTGATAAAAAGTTAAGAATAATTCAAATGGGAGTATTTACAACCTGCAGAGGCAACTATCGCTACGCAGACCTTTACTACAGCCAGAAGATGGAAAATTTCCTGCATTTGCATACTGAATTTTTTTCTNNACGTCAGCGGAGTATATCGGCAGATAGTCTACGACAATCTTCGGACTGCTGTTGCCAGATTTGTGGGTAAAAATGAGAAAGTGCCAACAGATGATCTTTTAAGATTATCAATCTATTACGGATTTTCGTACAGATTCTGCAATACTTCCCGGGCAAACGAAAAAGGCCATGTAGAAAGAAGCGTGGAATACATAAGAAGAAGGGTTTTTTCTAAAAAAGACAGTTTTCTATCACTAGAAGAAGCAAAAGAGTATCTTATACGAGAGCTTGGAGAGCTTAACCTTANNATCTGAAGAGAAAGCCTGCTTACTTTTTCTTCCTCCCAAATATGACAGTGCCAGGGTCTGTGAGCGAAGGGTCAATAAATATTCCGTTATTGAAATAGATAGCTGCTTTTACTCTGTTCCCGATGCGTATGTGAAAGAGTTTGTATTTGTAAAAGCTTATCCTGAGAAAATAATTATCTATTACAAAGAAAATGAAATTGCCGCACATAAAAGAAAATATGGCCACTTTGAGTGGAGTATAGAGATTGAGCACTATCGGCAGACGTTTCTAAAAAAACCCGGGGCGCTTGCAAAGAGTGTGGCCCTGTTGCAAGCAGCACCGGATTTAAGAAAAATATATGATAATCATTATATAGGTCGTGAAAAAGATTTTATAGAACTACTTGAAATAATTGCAGGCAGGGGCCTGGATAAAGTTAAAGAGGCCATATCTAAACTGGAAAGCATTAACCCGGGGGCCATAAACACAGAAAAAATCAAAATGATTGCAGAGAGAGACGAAACTAGAATCATTAAACCATTAGAAGTAGCAAATACCCAGATAGAAGCTTACTCAAAGGATATTCTCTTAAATTACGCTGCCCTTCTTAACTTCTCTTCACAAGCGGAGGTTAAAATAATATGACAAAAGATAAAATATGTTCCCAAATTGTAGAATATGCCAAAGAGATTAAGATGCCCGCCACCGCAAGGTTTTTTGAAGATGAGATAAGAGAGGCTGAAGTAGCAAACAAGTCATTTGCAGAGTTTCTTCGTGATCTTCTTCAGAAAGAATACGATTTAAGGAAGGAAAACGGAAAGAAAAATAGAATAAGAGTGGCAGGCTTTCCAATAAAGAAATACCTGGAAGATATTCAAGTTGAATACTTGCCTGAGGATGCAAGGAAAAAGCTGAATATATTTAAAAGTCTTGATTTTATTAAAAACGGCCAGAATATAATTTTAGCAGGAAGCCCGGGTACGGGAAAAAGTCATCTTGCAATTGGCCTTGGAATAAAGGCAGCCATGGCAGGATATCGTGTAGCCTTTAGCACCATACCGCTTTTAATCAATCAGCTAAAGGAAGCCAGGGGTCAGAGCATTCTTCGATCATATGAACTCAGGTTTGAAAAGTATGATTTGGTTATTGCTGATGAACTTGGTTATATTTCTTTTGACAGACAAGGATCGGAGCTTTTATTTACCCATCTTTCACTAAGAGCTGGTAGAAAATCAACAATAATTACAACTAATTTATCATTTGAACGGTGGGATGAAATATTTGCAGATCCTGTTATGACTGCGGCCATGATAGACAGGCTTACCCATAAATCATATATTGTTAATATGAATGGCCCGTCTTACAGGGTTAAAGAGACTAAAGAATGGTTAGAAAGTCAGAATTAATTTTTTTAAGTGGTACAGTTTTCGAGTGAAATTTGGTACAGTTTTGGGTTGTAAAAAACAATAATGTTATATATACAATTTTAATGGCCAAGCATCTCTATCTGGTATCAGGATATATATAGTAATATAAATATATGCCATATAATGGCAGGATATAATTTTTAGCTTCTTTTGTTAAAATAATGTTAACTCTTGATATTAATGCACCTATTACAAGCTCAAAAAGTTATTTTGGCTTATCCATTTCCTAAAAATATTAATAAATAATATATATTTTATTTACTTAACCAGCATCACGAGCGTCACAATTATTTTCTTTTATTTGAATATTTGTATGATGTCCTTTCAATCCCTCCTTTTATCCTGTCGTACGTGCTTACTCCCTTTATTTCAAAAATTTCAGATATATTGTATTCCTTCATGAGCCTTTGCATTTTTTTATTTTCATAAATAACTGCGCTCCCATCTCTGGTGTGGACTGATCTAAATTTGAAATTTTCCCTTATGAAGCTGCCTATGAACCTTGAAGAATGCCTCCTGTCTAGCTCAAAATTTAAATATTTTACTATATCCTTGAGCAATGGATTATCTTTCTCTTCAATACTAATCATATAAATTGCTTTTAGAACGGTGGCGTCAAAGCTTAGTGATTTATCCTCTTTCATCTGCTCATTTTTTTCAGAGGCTTTATCACGTAATGCTTCTATAAAATCCTTATTGTCAATTCTAATGCAAATAAGTGGGGCTATCATCTTATTAATCCTGGGGGATATTTTATAATTTACATAAGGAATGTAGGCATTGGGATCAATTTTGAAGTAATTCTTTAACCTGTAAGTTAGAAGCTTTGCCCTTATTTCTCCGCTATCCTTTTTAAACTCATTCTCATCCAACATAATATTTACTTTGCCGGGCCTGTTTTGGCGCATTCTTATTGATATTATCCTGCTCTCCAGTGCGTCGTCATTTGCAGGCCTTCTTGAGCTTAATATCTTAG
>DNFX01000075.1 GCA_003486795.1 Actinomycetota bacterium | reverse complement strand
ATGTATGGGTCTTGGGTTTACCGTAGTTGACCCTGCAACTATAATTGCGACACATCTCACAGAGATAGTCAAAGGGAACGCACATGAATTTATTACAAGACAGGAGGTTCAAAAATTAATAGATTCCATAGTTTCAGATAATCCAAAAGTCATGGAAGAAATAAATCAGAATCAGGTAACCTTGGGGACGCTCCAGAAAATAATACAGAATCTTCTACGTGAACAGGTTTCGGTGCGAGATATGGTTACAATACTTGAATCTGTTGCAGATGCTTTTACATACACAAGAGATCACGAGTTAATAACAGAATATGTGAGGCAGAAGATGTCACGTAATATTATTAAACCTTATATCAGGGATGGTATTTTAGGGGTTCTGGTGTTTGAAAAAAATCTTGAAGAAAAAATAATTGGAAGTATACAGCAAACAGAGCAAGGTTCACAGCTTGCTTTTGATCTTTCTTTTAGCAGACAGATGCTTAATGCAATAGGGGATGAAATAAAGAATGTCCATACCCAGGGGCTTCCCCCTGTGATATTGATGCATCCGACTGTCAGAGCAAAAATGAGAAGATTTTTAGAAAAGTACAATTTGTCTGTAACAATAGTGTCTCACAATGAGATACCATCGAATATAAAAATACAGTCTTTGGGAGTGATAAAGTTATGAAAATAGCAACTTTAGCTTTTCCGAATATTATTGAAGGCATGAGGTCTATAAAAGAAAAATACGGTCCTGATACCCTTGTTTTAGAGATAAAACACAATGACGGGGAAAACGGGAATAAAAATCAGTGTGAAATATCTATTAATATTGAAGATGAACAGGATATAGATAATTTAGTTTGCATCCCGGGAGGAGATAATAAAAAAGAGGAAGATGGCAAAACTGAAAGAAGAAGGATAGAAGAAGCTTGTGGCTATTACTCGGACCATATTAATGAAGGATTTCGCAATATGGAAATGGATATGATAAAAAAAAGGATCATGTTGTATCCGCTTCCAATAAGAAGTTTTCACGAAAGATTGACAAGACATGGGATGAGTGAGAAAAACTCATTGAGAATAGTATCTGAAATATATATTGAAGCCGGCGAAACTGCAGAGAATGGTTTCAAATCATCTAACATTTTGAAGTCAATCTTTTCAAAAATCATTAAAACATCTCCCATTGTTGATCATAATGGAAATATTATAGTTCTTGGACCATCCGGTGCAGGAAAGACACAGACAACAAAAAAAATTGCAAAACTTTTCCATGACAGAGAGGAACCTGTTCTGATAGTGGTATATGATCCTGTAAAAAGGGGAATCTTTGATGAATTCATGTCTTTTTCTGAAAAAACAGGGATACCCTTTACTTTTGTTTCAAACGATGATGATCTTCATCTCTTGATGGCAAATGATAAGAGGAGAAAGATTCTTGACATTTCAGGCCGTCGTGACATCCAAAAAAGGATTGTAGCAAAACTTGATGGAGTTGCAGCAACCTTTGTGTTCTCTGCATCAACCAGAGAAGAAGCAATTAATGCATATTGCAGTGAGTTTGCTAATGTATTTTTACTTGGCATTATCTTCACAAAAATTGACGAAGAAAAATCTGTTGGTCATATATTCGATACTCTTTTAAATACAAAACACTTCGTTAATTTATTTACAAACGGAGTTGAACCTGATGACACTATATTTCCCGATGAGAACGCTATCTATCGATTTTTGGTTGAAGGAAATTTGTCAATTTGTTCCAGGCCAATATTACGTGAAATATAGCAATGACAATAGCGGAAAAAGGAGGAAAACGGCGGTATCTATTTTAGTTGAAAAAGATATTTTTGCCGTATATATATGGAAAAGAGAAAAATAATAACTGTAACAAGCGGAAAAGGCGGGGTAGGGAAATCGTCTATTGTATCTAATATGGCTAGAATATTGAGCAAAAACAAGGAAAGGGCTTATATATTTGATGCAGATTTATCCCTTGGTAATATTGATATTATGTTCGGTATAATCCCGAAGTTCAGTATCAAAGATGTTTTAGAGGGAACAAAGGATATAAATGATGTAATTGTAGAAGGACCTGAGGGAATAAAAATTATTCCTGCAACATCAGGGGTTTCTCAGATGTCTGAGCTTAATCCGGATGAGCAGGGTGCCATTCTTTCCATTCTTGCCGCTCTTCCTGAATATGATTACCTGATTATTGATACGTCGGCGGGGATATCATCAAATGTTGTTTATTTTAACACGATAAGCCAGAGCAATTATGTGATTATTACCCCTGATCCTGCCAGCATTATGGATTCTTATGCCACGATAAAAGTTCTTCACAAACAATCCGGCAGGCAGGATTTTAATGTTATAATAAATATGGTTAAAAACGAGGATGAAGCTGTTTCTGTATTCAAGAAGCTTATTGGGGTTACTGATCGTTTTCTTGATGTTTATATTAATTTTATGGGATTTTTGCCCATAGATATTAATGTGAATAATGCTGTAAAAAAACAGAAGCTATTTGTTGATGTATGTCCTTCTTCTCCGGCCGCCATTTCTTTAACAAAGATCTGTGATAGAATTAGCAGTATTCAGTGATGTCTGATTACTGTTTTCATTTGATCTGTTAAAATGAAATGCTGGTTAAAGAGGTTTTTCGTGAGCCAGTGCTTAAGACGGATTCTTTGGCCATCCTTTTCTCTTCCATGAATAATGCGAATTATGTTAATCACCAGTTCAGGTTGATTATGTTGTTTTTCAAGATATCGTCATTCTAAGCAAGAATTGAGAGTTTTTCTTTAATGGAGGATTTGCTAAAAGCTGCCAGAATTCTTTGGTGCACCAGCCTTATTAGGTACAGCAGACCATGTTCCAAGTTGTGGCGAGTCAGCATCGCCTCCTTGTACTGGTGTCCAGTATCTTCGGCCTGTTGCCCAAATCACCTTTACTATAATGCATGA
>DNFX01000126.1 GCA_003486795.1 Actinomycetota bacterium | reverse complement strand
GCGAGAGATGTTTTAAAAGATTTACAACTTATGAAAGAATAGAGACTCAGCCAGTAGCTGTAATAAAAAAAGACGGAACAAGACAGCCTTTTAACAGAAATAAAATTCTTGATGGCCTGATTAGAGCCTGTGTGAAAAGGAATATAAGTACCAAAACCCTTGAAAAAGTAGTAAATGAAATCGAAACGGAAATAAAGAATACACCGTCCAATGAGATAAGCTCTCAGGAAATCGGGGATCTGGTTCTTAAACATTTAAAAACCATCGATAAAGTTGCTTACATAAGATTTGCCTCAGTATATAAGCAGTTTGACAGCCTGAAAGAATTTAATATGGAACTGGAAGAACTGATGTCTGAATAAATTGTTGAATTTTTATTTTTAATTTTTAATAATGTAAAAAATAAAATATCATTAGTGGGTATTATTTTTGAAGTTTTTAATTGGAAAAGTTTTACAGTTATTTTAAGGATATGGGAAAAAAACTCTCCGGATTTTTCAGATTTTTCTATAATTTGGCTGGCTATATAAATTATATACTGGCAACACTATTAGCTTGGACTACTCCTTATCCTGTTTCATACTTTATAGGGGTAAATCTTGCAAGATTGTGGTATTTGTCAGGAGCAAACACAAAAATTGTAAAAAGAAATATTTCCAGAGTATTGAATATTGAAGCTGACGATCCGAGAGTTTCTCACATATGTAAAAAAATATATATAGAATTTGCCAAGAATGTAGTGGATTTTCTGAAAAACAGGATCATCCCTAGGAGACAGTTCAATAAAAATATTAATATTGAAGGGCTTGAACATCTTGACAAAGCACTGGGTTCCGGACATGGTGCTGTGATTTTTACTGCACATATAGGAAATTTCGAATGGGGGGCAGCAAGAATAGGAACGGCAGGAAAAAAGATATGGGGTGTGGGGCTACACAGAGGAAACCCTCCGCTTGATAATTATTTTGAAAGAAACAGGGAAAACAAATGCCTTAAAACATTATATGCAAACAAAATGCTCCACGTATTTAAAATATTAAAAAATAATGAAGTCGTTGCCATACCTACTGACTGGGATCCGTTTAAAAATTCGAGGGAATTTGATTTTTTCGGTCATAAGGCATTTATTCCTTCGGGTTCTGTTCAAATAGCTCTGGCTACGAAAGCCCCTCTACTGCCAAGTTTCATAGTCAGAGATGGAAAATATCATCACCATCAGATAATACTGCCTCCCCTAGAGCTTGAAACTGAGGGTGAGAAGGAAGAGATTATCGAAAAAAATATGTTAAAAGTAATTACGATTCTTGAAGACCAGATAAAAAGAAATATTGAGCAGTGGGTTTTGTTTCACGATATCTGGGCGGATTAATAATCTTTTAGTGAAAGAAAAAAATGGAAATAAAAAATACATTTGACAATAAGCCGGAAAGGAAAATAACCCTGGAAGCCCCAGCATGGCATACCAAAACAATAGAAGAATCATTAGAAGAATTAGAATCAGATCCTTCAAAAGGATTAAGCAGTCAGGAGGCTGAGGAGAGGCTTAAAAAATATGGCTATAATGAAATAAAAGAAAAAGGTAAAAAAAAGCCTGTAATGATTTTTCTTTCCCAGTTCAATGATTTCATGATATGGATACTTATAGCTGCAGCATTCATTTCAGGAATAATAATAAGGGAAATAACTGATGCCATAGTAATATTAATAATACTTATTATTAATGCTGTACTTGGTTTTGTTCAGGAGTACAGGGCAGAAAAAGCACTTGAAGCACTCAAAGAGCTTGCAGCTCCTACCGCCCTGGTAATAAGGGATGGGAAAGAGTTAAAAGTAAACTCAAGACTGCTGGTGCCGGGAGATATAATAAAACTTTTTGCCGGAGACCATGTGCCTGCTGATGCCAGAGTCTTAAGCCAGTCCAATCTTCTTTCAGATGAAGCTCTTATAACCGGGGAATCACTGCCGGTCGAAAAACATACTACTGTAATAAAAGAAACAAATATTGCAATTGGAGATAAAAAAAATATTTTATTTAGCGGAACCACAATAGTTAAAGGAAGATGTCATGCTCTTGTAGTCGAATCCGGAGAAAATACGGAAATCGGTAAAATCGCAAACATGGTCCAGGAATCAGAGGAAATTACCCCTCTGCAGAAACAGTTAAAATCAGTGGGTAAAAAAATCGGTATACTATGTATAGCAATCAGCCTGATTGTATTTTTCGCAGGAATATTGAAAGGCAATACTGTTGTAGAAATGCTTCTTGTAGCTGTTGCCCTTGCAGTTGCAGCAATACCTGAAGGACTTCCTGCAATAGTTACCATATCTCTTGCCCTCGGCGTGCAGAGAATGGCAAAAAATAATGCAATTGTAAGGAAATTAAGCTCTGTCGAAACCCTTGGCGGAGTAACAGTAATCTGTACCGACAAAACAGGAACACTTACTGAAAATAAAATGACTGTAAGAAAGATTTTTGCCGGAGGCAGGGAAATTACTGAATATGAAGAAGAGCTTGCAAAATTCAAAAAAGAGAAGCCTGAACCATTGGATAAAAATAATATCAACTCAGCTATCAATAAAACATTTACTGAATTTGATAAAAATCTTGCATTAATGATTCTTCTTGAAAATGCTGTTTTGTGTAATGATGCTTATTATATCGATGAAAAAGGCGATAAGATGATTGGCGATCCCACAGAAACTGCTCTTATTGAAATGGGAAGAATATTTAATTTTTCCAAACCATACTACGAATTAAAAATGCCTAGGAAAATTGAAGAACCTTTTGATTCCATCAGAAAAATAATGACCACAATTCATGAAATCCATAAAGACAGCTTTGCATATCAGCTTGATTTTATTAAGGATAAGATAAGACCTGATGCAACTGAGGAGGATAATGGTTATTTAATTTTTGTAAAAGGTGCCCCAGAAGAAATAATAAAAAAATGCACCTATTTCATTAAAGATAATAAAGTACTTGAAATGACAAAGTCAGATAAGGAAGAAATAGAAACCCAGACTGCAAAAATGGCACAGAAAGCGATGAGAAATCTTGCCTTTGCAATAAAATATACAGATATTCTTCCAGATTCAAAAGAAATAGTCAGACATGAAAATGAGCTGATTTTCTGCGGAATTACAGGCATGATAGATCCACCAAGACCTGAGGTTTATGATGCCATAGAAAAATGCAGAAAAGCAAACATAAAAGTAATCATGGTGACCGGAGATCATTATCTTACTGCAAAGGCAATAGGTGAAGAGCTTAATATATTAAAAGAGGGTGAAAAAATCATAGAAGGTATTGCCCTGGATGATATGAGTCCCGAAGAACTAGAAAAAGAAATTGAAAATATAAGTATATTCGCAAGAGTATCTCCTTTAAATAAAGTAAAAATAGTAGAAGCACTTAAGAAAAATAATCATGTCGTTGCAATGACAGGAGATGGTATAAATGATGCACCTTCGTTAAAGAGAGCAGACATAGGTATTGCTATGGGAATAACAGGTACGGATGTCAGCAAAGAAGCAAGCAAGATGATACTGACTGATGACAATTTTGCTACAATTATAAAAGCAATAAGAGAGGGCCGTGTTATTTTTGATAATCTGAAGAAATTTATCCTTTTCCTCCTCTCATGTAATATTTCCGAGGTACTTCTGATGTTTATAGCAATAGTTTTCGGAAGTTTTATATTTAATTTTATGGGAATACAGTTTAATGCTGTTTATATACCCCTTATTCCTGTACAGATATTGTGGATGAATCTGATAACTGATGGCTTCCCGGCTCTTGCTCTCGGTATCGATCTTCCTGAAAAAAATATTATGGCAAGAAAAGCTACGCGTCAGAAAGAGCAGATTCTGAGCAGAGGCAATCTTGGTATGGTATTCTGGCAGGGACTGATACTTACTCTGGGAGCTCTTACCGTTTATTTTCTTGAGCCTTTACTTTTTCATAATGTTGCTGTATTCAATGAAACAGAAATTTTTCAGACATCGGTTTTTACAACACTTGTGCTTGCACAATTAATGCATGCATATAATTACAGGGTTAATAATAAAGGTATTTTCAGAAAAGAATTGTTTGCCAACAAATTCCTTAACCTTTCTTTTCTTATTTCCATGCTTCTGCAGGTTGGGATAATTTATATACCCATACTTCAGAATGTTTTTAAAACAAGAAGCCTTAATCTTTATCAGTGGCTTTTGATAATATCGTGTGCACTGGGTTCTGTCCTTCTTATAAACCTGATAGATGTTATAATCAACTTTAAAAAGAACAGAAACAGCCGTTTCAGTTTATAATTAATTATATAAACTCAGCATGCCTTTGTTTTAAGCTAATTAGGAGCATTTGGAAAAACCGCAGGCCCTGCATACATAGCAGCCGCCTTCAGGTTCCATTATTCCGCCGCATCCTTCTTCAGGGCATATCATTACTGATTTGGGACCGCTTGTTGCATCAAAGTCAAATTTATTTGTTCCCTTGAGGTAAAATTCAATTGCTTTTCCGATTGCATCAGGACAGGATAAAACATGTGAGTTTCTATCAGCAATACAGGTTACACATCTTATTCCTCTTACCTGTTTCTGTATTGAAGTGATATCTATTCCTGCTCTTATGGATATGCTTATAAGTCTTCCGATTGCTGCAGAAAGAGCTGCACAGCCTTCCTCTCCGGTATTTGTAAAAACTTCACAAATACCATGCTCATCAGAATTGACAGTAACATATAGTTTCCCGCACCCGCCTATATTATACTTTTTTGTCATACCTTTAGTGACTTCAGGTCTCGGTCTTGGTTTGATATTGATTTTCTCGCTGTCTGATAACTGAGCATATTCCTCTTCTTTTGCGGCAGTTTTGTAATCATCCTGTAAATTATCTGCGTTTAGCAGCTTCTTCCCATTGATTCCTTTTAAAACCTCATCCATTTCTGCATCTTTTAATTTTTCTTTTGTATCTTTGCCTGAGTCAATAACAAGAACCTGTGATTCCCTGCTTTTATCTCTGTATATTGTTATCCCCTTGCATCCAAGCCTGTATGCAAGCATATACACTTCTTCCACATCTTCAACTGTCGCATCGTTGGGAAAATTAACTGTTTTTGAAACAGCATTATCAGTGAATCTTTGAAATGAAGCCTGCATTCTTACATGCCATACCGGAGGAATATCATGTGCTGTAACAAAAATACGTCTGTACTGTGAAGGTATTTCTTCCATATCTTTTAGCGAACCATGTCTTGCAATTTTCTCCATGAGTTCTTTTGTGTAAAAACCTTCTTCCTTCGCAATTTTTTCAAAATACGGATTCACTTCTACAAGTTTGTCATTGTCCATTACATTTTTTACAAATGAAACTGCAAATAAAGGTTCGACTCCGCTTGAACATCCTGCAATTATGCTCAGAGTTCCGGTCGGAGCGATGGTGGTAGTAGTCGCATTT
>DNFX01000162.1 GCA_003486795.1 Actinomycetota bacterium | reverse complement strand
AATATTACCGGTCTTGAGATTTACCGGTATTTTTTCGTTGATATGTTTGCTTTTATTGATGTCATAAATATTCTGGGAGGAATTGATATTACACTTGATCAGGATCTTGTCGATCCTACATATAAAGTCAGAAATAACGGTATATGGTCAACTTTATATTATAAAAAAGGAAAATATCATTTAGACGGTATAGAGACTTTAAGAGTAGCACGCGCAAGACATTTCACTCCCTTGTTTTCCCGTGACGAAAGACAGCAGAGAATAATAATTGCATTGCTTGATAAATTGTCAATGCTTACATTTACAGATTTTAATAAAATATATGATATATTAAAAACAGTTTTAATATATCTTGATACAGATATTAATATTCCTGAATCAATTAATATTATAAATAAAATCAAGGATATCAAAAATATAAAAAAAACTGTTATATCAAATCAAAATGTACTTGTGCAGACTTATTCAAATCTTCTTCATCTTGGTCTTAAACAGGAGGAAGTAGATGATGATTTTGATCTTGGTGCATGGATTCTTATTCCTGTTGATAACAACTGGTATAATTTACAATCCTTCATAGAACAGTCAATAAAAGGATAATAAGAAAAAATGAAATACTGGATTGAGACTTACGGATGTCAGATGAACAAGGCGGAATCAAACGCGCTTGAACTTGAGCTTAATATTATGGGATGGGAAGCAGCTGAATCACCTGAATCAGCAACGCTCGCAATTATAAATACATGCTCAGTCAGAAAAACCGCAGAGGACAGAATATGGGGAAGGATAGGTTTTTTTAAAAGAATTAAAAAAGATAATCCGCATCAAAAATTAATCATTACCGGCTGTATGGCAGAAAGGCTGGGCAATGAATTAACCGGAACTAAATCACCGGTAGATAAAGTTTTCGGGACATTTGAAAATAGNNGTTCGGGACATTTGAAAAAAACCAGATCGTTGATTATTTACTGGAAAGGGAGATATCAGTGGAATATGCTGATAATGAATATATATTCAAGAATCTTCATTCCGGCAAGTCGGCTTTTAAATCTTTTATTCCAATTATGAATGGATGTAATAATTTCTGCAGCTACTGTATTGTCCCTTATGTCCGCGGCAGGGAAATATCAAGAAACCCGGATGAGATTTTTAATGAAATTGTAAAACTTGAAGAAATTAAAATTAAAGAAATTACACTTCTTGGCCAGAATGTGAATTCTTACTATTTTCAAAACAATTCAAAGGTTACAGATTTTCCCGATTTGTTAGAATCCATATCAAAAAAAGTTGAATCCATAGAGTGGATAAGATTTCTGACCTCTCATCCCAAAGATTTAAGCGATAAACTTATTGAAGTGTTATCAAATCACAGAAATATATGCCGGCATATACATCTTCCCCTGCAAAGCGGATCTGATAAAATACTTGGTCTTATGAACAGAAAGTATAATTCATCATATTATTATAATCTTGTTGAAAAATTAAAAAAATCAATTCCAGGTATTTCAATTACCACAGATATAATCGTGGGATTTCCAGGAGAAGATGAAAATGATTTTATTAATACTTACAGCATGATGGAAAATATAAAATTTGAAGACGCTTTTACCTATTATTACAACGCAAGAAAGGGAACAAAAGCTGACAGCTATGAAGATAATATACCTAAAGAAATCAAGCTTGAGCGGCTTTCGCAGATTATCAGACTTCAAAAGCAAATTTCTCATGATACAAGAAAAAAGAAAATCGGAAATACAGTTAAGGTTTTAAGTGAAGGATTATCTAAAAATAACGGCAATGAGCTTATTGGAAGAACTGAATATGATGAAATGATTGTATTTCCGGGTAATCATGATAAAATAGGGATGATGCAAAATGTAAAAATCACCTCTCTGAAAGGAAATACTTTTAAAGGAGAAATAAAATAACAATGGGCTCGAAAATGTTTTTAATAATTGCTGTCATACTTATTCAGGCTGTTTTTGCCGGATTGAACATGAAAAACGTATCTGATATTTCTATCGGGTTTAAAGTTTTACATGATATTCCTGTTTTCCTCACAATTGCTGTATCCTTTATTACCGGCGCTGTTATTTTCCTGCCGTTCGCTTATTACTCAGGCAGAAAAACCAGGAAACATTCAGAAGCAAAAAAAGATAAAAAAACAAAAGTATCCAAATCAAAAACAGATGATGCAGAAAAAAAAGATATTATCATTTAAGGTTATTTCCAAATGCCTGTTTCTGTCTATTTATCTATTATTTCTCATTAATTCAGCATTTTCACAAACTTTTTCTGATTATCTGAATTATAAAAAAAATGGTGACACCCAAAAAGCCCTTCAGGTTTTATATTCACTGACTGAAACTATTCCTCCGGAAAATAAACAGTATGGTACCGTTCTTGAAAATATTTATCTTCTTGAAACAGATATTATTAAACTGCTGGAAATTGCAGAAAAAAAATTACCTTTACTGCCTGACAATATTATTAAATCGGATTTAATGAAAAGAGCTGCATTGATTTTTCAGTTAACAGGAAATATTGAAAAAGCTGAAAGCTATTATGCAGCATCATATACACTTAACCCGTCAGAAAAAAACATGGATATTCTTATAACATCATCTGTACTAAACCTTGAAACAGGGAATATTGAAAAAACCCGCTATCTGGCCGGTTTTGTAAATGATGTCTCGGAGAGTATAACTAAAAAACTTAAGGCTCAATTAATTATTGCGTATACAGACATTATATCCGGTAATTTAAAAACAGGCGCTTCAGGTTTACTCAAGATACTTGATCAAAAGAATTATGATGAAAATACTTTATATTCAATTTATAAAATATCTGATTATTATGAAATATCCGATGTAAAAAACCGTTCATATGAAATAATTTTAAAACAATACGGCCGAAATGCAATTGATGAAATAAAGCAGTATACCCTGCCTGTAACACCGCTGATTTTACTTAATAATTATCTTCAGTCAGTCAGCACAGAAAGTAGCAAAATATATGCATATCTTCAGACCGGTTCTTTTGTTTCCATGGATAATGCATCAAATATGCTTACAAAGGTTTTAAAAACCGGTCTTGCGGGAATAATCAAGGAAGAAGTAAATAAAGAAAAAATATTATACAAAGTTTTGGTTCCTGCTGCTTCTGAGAAAGAAGCTGAAAATTACAATATGATTTTAAAGGAAAATTCCATAGAAAGTTTTATGATATTTGAATAATCTATTTCAGCTGACTATTTTTTTCTATTGTCTGAAGATAAAGCAGTGAATCTTCCCCGAATGGTTTAAAAAGGTTTGTTGTTATTACACCCCTTGTTAATACATGCCTGTTTATGATAGAAGTTTCCATTTCTTTAACATCATAATTAATACTGTAAAGTCTTACATCGTTAAATACTTTATTGATATCCATAAACCTAAGTTCGAGAATTAATTCATTGCTATAATTATAAATTGAATATATTCCGCTTTTTAATGTATTGCCAGATTTAAGATAGAAGTAGTTTTTGTCAAATGATAAAATATCTCCTTCTCCAAAATATTCCCCGGTGAGAGTTATTTTCTCGGCATAGTTGTTTTTTTCTGTATAAATTGATGCAATTAGATTCTCTGATATTCTTTCATAAGTGCCGTTCATCTGGTCAATATCTTTTGGATTTTCCCTGTCCTTGATATCAATTCTGATCCGGTTCATGTTTTCAATTTTAATAAATATTCTTTTTGTGATGAAATGAATTAATTCATTCCTTGCATTTATATCTATAGTTTTGTTTAATCTGGAATAATTAAACTCTGACCATTTGTAAATTTCCAGAATATCTGAAGTAAAAAAAGCAATTTCACTTCTGTCTTTATTGAACCGGATAATTAATTCATCAGAGTTTACATTGTACCATTGCCCTTCAAGAAAGGATTTATATGCATCAATACCTTCAAAAAAAAGTTTATTAATTTTTTGCTCTTCCACAATTTCTGCCGGAATAATTTCTTCAAAAGCATTTATATACTTATTTGCCTGATAATTCCACATATATGTTGTTTTTTTAAAACCAGAAACCTGTTCCGGAATATTAACAAGATCTTCATAGGTTATAATCGGGAAACTTATACCGTTTTTCTGACCTAGATTATAAGCCGGGCTTCTTTCTTTTTCCAGTAGTTCTATCTGGCCATTAATACTTAAGCTGCAAATTGATTCATAATATAATCTGATGCCGGAAGGGGAGTGGGTTTTTCTGAAAACATCCAATATATGATTGTTATCCATTGATACAGCTGAAAAAACTATTTCCAGATTGTGATCTCCTACTATATCAAGATATGTTATTGTTAATGAACGGTAGTTGATATTTGTTTTTTCAATCTCCCAGGTATTTATGTATTTGTTTCTGACTGAATCATAATCCAGAACTATAATTTTAATTTTCTGCTTGTCATCTTTATCTGAAGCGACAACTACCTGTTCATCTTCGACATCAAAATCAAGATTTATGTTTTTTATATAGACAGCATTATAGTTGTTGCCGATATTTATTTTTAGTCCGGGTTCTGAATTATTATCCTTGAAATTATTCCCGGATTTCTTTAAATCATTTTCTGATTCAGAAGTTATTAAAGGTATTACTGTTCTGGGATAGTTGTCATTGATAAAAACAGTTTTCTTGTCACATGAAATAATTAAAAAAATACAGACCATAAGTATGTTATAAAGTTTTGATTTCATTTTTTTAAGCCAACTATTCCTGATAATTCTTTTAGCACTTTTCCCTTTACAACATCAAGTGATTCCCTGCATTTAAATCCTGCAGCTGTGGTATGTCCGCCGCCTCCAAAATTTATTGCGATGGATGAAATATCGATATTATTTTTTGATCTGATTGAACATCTCATAATACCGTCTTTATTTTCCTTGAAAAAGACAGAAATGAGAATATCGCTGCATTTCATGGGAAGGTTGATTATACTGTCTCCATCTTCATATTTTGCATTATAATTTTCAAGCATTTGTCTGGTCATTATTTGTACTGCAATTTTATTGTCATGATAAAATTCTATTTCTGAAAAAACCCTTGCCTGTAATTTCAATGATGAAAGACTGTTTGTTTCAAACATATTGGAATAAACATTGTTTGA
>DNFX01000228.1 GCA_003486795.1 Actinomycetota bacterium | reverse complement strand
CCGATATACTGATCAACAGGCATCCAGTAATCAGCCTCATCTTTCCTGAAAGCTTCTTTCTCGTAAGAAGGACTGCAGTATCGAAGGAAATACCATGAAGAGCATACAAAAGTATCCATGGTATCTGTTTCTCTCTTTGCCGGGCTGCCGCAGACCGGGCAGGGAACATTTACAAATTTTTCACTGTAAGAGAGAGGAGAGAGGCCGGTTGGTTTGAAATCCACATCTTCCGGCAGAATTACAGGTAGATCTTTTTCAGGAACTGGCACCATGCCACACTTTTCACAGTAAATAATAGGAATAGGGGCACCCCAGTATCTCTGCCTGCTGATAAGCCAGTTTTTTAATTTGTAGTTTATTTCGGCGCTGCCTATATTTTTCTCTGTTATATATTTTATTATGCTTTTTTTGCCTTCCTCAGAATCCATCCCGTCAAACTGACCGGAGTTCACCATTTTGCCATAACCCGTAAAGACTTCGTTAATTTCCTGAGAAATTTTACCAGCAGGTGAAATAACCTCTCTTATTGGAATATTATATTTTCTGGCAAATTCATAATCTCTTTCATCATGAGCAGGTACAGCCATGATAGCTCCTGTACCATAATCAGACAAAACATAATTTGCTATCCATATCGGGACTTTTTCCCCGCTTACCGGATTGATTACATATCTGCCCGTAAAGCCCCCTATCTTTTCTGCAAGTGCCGAACCTCTTTCAATATCTGACTGCTTGGATATAAGTTTTTTGAGCCTGTTAATTTCTTTTTTAATGTTTTCATCAGTAACTATTTTTTCTACAAGAGGATGCTCCGGAGATAATATAAAGAATGTTACACCAAAAATAGTATCAGGTCTTGTGGTAAACACAGGGATAAAAACATCTTCCCTCTCATCATCCAGCCTGAAATTTATTCTTGCACCTTCACTTCTTCCTATCCAGTTCTTCTGTATTGTAAGAACTTTATCCGGCCACCCTTTTAAAAGTTCCATGTCATCCAGAAGGGCCTGGGCATAATCCGTTATTTTAAAATACCATTGTGAAAGATTTTTTCTTATGATTTCACTATCACAGCGCTCACATTTTCCATCTATGACCTGTTCATTTGCAAGAACTGTCTGGCAGGAGCTGCACCAGTTGACAGGACCTTCTTTTTTTTCTGCGAGACCCATTTTATAGAGCAGTAAAAAAAGCCACTGTGTCCATTTGTAATATTCCGGTTCACATGTAATTACCTGCTCGTCAAAATTATAAGTCATCCCCATTTTCATCAAAGCTTCTTCCATTTTCCGGATATTTGCAAAAGTGCTTTTTTTCGGATGTATGCCGCTTTTTATTGCAGCATTCTCAGCCGGAAGACCGAAAGCATCATATCCCATGGGGTGAAGGACATTAAAACCCTGCCTGCTCTTTACCCTTGCAAGCACATCTCCGATTGTATAGTTTCTTGCATGTCCCATATGGGGTTCTCCTGAAGGGTAGGGAAACATTTCAAGACAATAGAATTTATTTTTTCTGGATGGNNATGGATCTTTAAGATCATTAATGCCATCTTCTTTCCATTTTTCCAACCATTTTTTTTCTATGGCTTTGCTATCATATCCTTCGGTAGCAATATTATTCTGCAACTTAAAAAATCCTTTCTAAATAAAAAAATGAATTTAACTTAATGATATTCCACTTAATTTAATAATTACTGCTGTTTCCATTCAACAGTTTCAGAGTCCTTCCAAAGCCTTTCGAGGTCATAAAACTGTCTGAATTCTTCAGTAAAAATATGTATGACAAAATCATCAAAATCAATAAGAATCCAGTTGGCATCTACTGTGCCTGAAGTATGAAGAGGCAAAAGCCCGAGTGGTTTAAGATTAACTTTTATCTCATCTTCAAGACTGGCTGTCAGTCTTGTGTTTTTTGCGCCAATAATAATAAAAAAATCAGTAATAATAAGACGGCTCTTCATTTCAAGGATATTTACATAATCAGCACCTTTAAAATCAGCAAGCCTGGCAACAAATCTTACGATATCAGTAGTATTTTCCTTATTAAGCTTCAGGTCTCTGGTCAAACTACTATCAAGCACCTTTATTTCTTCTTTATGTCTTATTTTTACCTCACTTTGCAGTATAGTCTTTGCCAAGTATAATGCTTATTTTAACATTGTCAGGATTAGTGTCTGAATATTTAATGACCCCTGCACCAAGCTCTTTCTGTATCTGCTGGGCAATATTATTTATCAGGTCAGTATTCTCAAAGAATATTATTTCTGTTTCTGTATAATTGAAATTGGCAGCATCTTTTACTTCTGTTACCTCTATCAGTTTCTGCACCGAATTCAGGTTTTTCTCAAGCTGGGATTTTGCTTTGCCTGCAAGTCCTGCCGTGCCGACACCATTCAGTATATTTATTTTAACAGCTTCTCCCTGCTGCGCTATTGTTTCTGTTGTCTGTTCTTTACCGTAATCAGCTCCTATTATTATCACTATATTCTGAGTGGGAGCATCACTATTCTGGGTTATATTTCCCACTTTTAATATAGTTTTTATTTCTTCTGCAAGCGCCATGTAGCTAGCATTTGAAGAATTCACTATTATCTGTGTTGCAGTATAATTGTAGTTGTCAGCATCTTTTGCCTGAAGTACATTAAATTTTGCTGTTCCGTCATCATATTTTAGTTCTTTAAAAAGATTGCTTACCTGTCCTGCAATTCCGGGAGTTCCCACACCGTTAAGAATTTGGAGATCAGAAGTTACCTTATCAAGTATGGTATTTTCCGTACCCTGCTCTTCCATACTGAATATTGAACTCAGTTTTGATATATCAGGAACATAAAATATATCTCCGCCTTCAAGTTCAACAGAAGTTACTTCCAGAGGATACACCGAATTGCTTTCTTCCGGTAGTTTTGCAAATGTTGAGAACAGCTGGAATATTTCTTCATCAGAAAGATTGGTTTCATAAAAGTTAGAAATTGAGTTAAGGTTTTTCTGCAAATCTTCATCGCTTTCCCCGTTTACAGCAACAAGAATGGCATCAAATATTTTTTTCTGGTTTACTGTCTGGCTTATCGGGACATCTTTCATTATTCCGCTGTAATATTTCAGATAACTTACTGCTACCGTGCCATTTAATGTATTTTCCCCTGCCTGGAGTGTTATTTCTTCATCATTTTCGAAATTGCTTATAATAAGTTCGGAATCAAGATTTATTGTAATCCCGTCAATTTTGTCAACTATGCTTTTAATATCAAAAATAATATACCTGTTTATATCCATTGCCAGAGCCTTCTTGAGTGTAAGCATAAGCAGATCCATCCCACCAAATTCAACAGCTTTATCCGTACTCTCAAGCCCGAATCCGGGAATATCCATAAGGGTATTCACAGGGATGGTAAGACTTGTCAGTTTACTGATTTTACTGTCGAATTTTGAGTAAAAAATAAAATTGATATCCGGTTCAAGAAGATTTTCCCTTGCTCCTGCCACAACCATGCTGATATCTTCAGTAAGAGCAAGATTTGAAGGAACATCTATAGTTTCATTTACTGAAGTAGTTGTTTCATCCGCACCGGAAGAAATCCTGTTTCTGAAAAATTTAAAAAGAAAAAAAGTTCCGACTGCTATTATTGCAATTAATATAAATATAAGAATTGCTGAAGATATGATTTTCCTTTTCCTTTTTTTCTGCTTTATCTTTTTTGTTCTGGTAGAATATTCTTCAGGATCAATGCCGGAAGGAACGTCTTCATTGTCAGAATAATCAAAATCTTCATCCCTGAAAAAATCATCCGCAAATCTGTCTTTGTATTTGTTTAAATCCTTGTTGTCTTTTTTAGAACCATAGCCGTAATCATCTTTTGTAAAGTCTTCTTTTTCATAATCGTTTCCCGGGAAATCATCTTTTTCAAAATTGCTGCCGTGTTTTCCTCTATAATAATCATCCCTGTCCTGATCTTTTTCTTTTTCAAAAAAGTAGTCTTCCTTTTTTCTGTCTGAGAAGTAGTCTTCATCGTTGAATCTTCTATCTTCTGGAGCCATCTGAAAAACCTCCATAAAGTCTGCAGATATTATTCCAAATATTAAAAGTCTGGCTGTAAAAACTTTTATTTCTTTTAATTATATAAATTATATTATTTTTATAAACTTCCAGTAAACACAAATTAATATTTTTTAAGGATATCTCTCTTAAATAATCAATATCCTCAAATTGCCTTCCATTCTCTATTTTATCTGATATATAAACTATTTTGTCAACCATATTCATATTTAGTTTTCCGGTTGTATGATATTTAACTGCTTCAATTATTTTTCTGTCATTAATACCGAGTACGTCCCTGACCAAAATAGAACCACTGAAACCGTGTAAAAGGGCATCTATCTTCAGGTCTTCAGATTTTATTTTAAATTCTTTTTTATTTTTTATTAAAATCTCCCTCTGCTCACTAATATCCAGCTTTTTCCCATAATCATGAAGGATAGAGGCGATGCATATTCTCAGATAGTCCTTTAAACCGACATTATGTTTTTCTGAAAGCAGTGAAGCATATTTCAATGTGTTTACCGAATGCCGGTAAAGGTTTTCATCAAGATTATTCTTTACCAGAATATCATAATTTCTGATAATATTCTTTCCATCTTCGTCAATTTTTAATTTATCTATATAATCCATGTTTAAGTATATAGTTGCTTACGCCTTCAGGCACCAGATAATCTATCGGCCTGCTGCTTCTTATCCTTTCTCTTATATCAGTAGAAGAAATAGCAAGAGCCGGAACTTCCATTACAAATATTCTGCTGTCAATGTTATTTCTTGTAATTCTTGAAAGATCTTTTTTCAATTCTTCAAGTTTAATAAGGTTGTAGCCGGGCCTTGTGGCAGCTATCAAATAACACAGATTTATTATTTCTTCGGTTTTTTTCCATGTAAGAATCTCAAGAATGGCATCTGCACCGGTAATGAAAAAAAATTCCGTCTCTGCACCATAAGTTTTTTTAAGTTCCTTTAAGGTATCTATTGTGTATGATTTTCCTTTTCTGTCTATTTCCAATCTTGAAACAAAAAAATTACTGTTTGATGATGTTGCAATTACTGTCATCAGATATCTGTGTTCAGCGATTTCTTCTTCGTGATAATCCTTATGAGGCGGATCTCCGGAAGGTATAAAAATCACTTTTTCCAGATCAAACTGATTTAATGCTTCTGCTGCAGTTACCAGATGGCCGTTATGTACGGGGTTGAATGTTCCACCCATAATTCCTATTTTCATTGGTTTCATTCTCTTATCTGTCCGTCTCCATAAATAATAAATTTATTTGTGGTTATCTGCCTTAAGCCCATCGGGCCTCTGAAATGCAGTTTCTGGGTGCTTATACCTATTTCCGCACCCATGCCGAACTGGCCTCCGTCTGTGAATCTTGTTGAGGCATTTACATAAACAGTGGACGAATCAACATTGGAAGTAAAATACATGGCATTTTCATAATCAGAGGTAATAATCGAATCAGAATGCATTGAACCGTACTTATTTATATGTTCAACTGCTTCTTTTGTGCTTTCAACGACTTTAACTGCCATCTTAAGGTCCAGATATTCTTCATACCAGTCCTCTTCAGAAGCCGGTTCTACATCATTATACATTTTTACTACTGAGGGACATCCCTTTATTATCA
>DNFX01000031.1 GCA_003486795.1 Actinomycetota bacterium | reverse complement strand
GTTTGCCGCAATAGCAGCACACGCAGCATTCGGGTTTTCATAACTTGTTCCTGAAAAAGTTCCCGTTAGAAAACTAATGTCATTTAAAGCTGTCAGTACCATAAGATTGGTCTCAGGGAAAAAACCAGAAGTCAGGCTGATTGGAATTATTCTTGCATGATCTATAATATTGTTTTTTGAAACAAGATTTCCTTTTCCTTCATAAACAATATCCTGCTTGGTATTTTTACTTCCAAATATAATATCGCCATTTACCAGAATGTTCCCGGAAATCTTTAGTACATTATTTTCAATTCTTATATAATTAGATGCATCCTGGTTGACAGGAGCAGGACTTATTCCTGCAGTAGTTATAGTCAGGTTCCCCTCAACTGTTGCGGCACCATATGCCAGTACTTCATTAAAGTAATTTTCATCAATCAGGAGATTTTCCATGTTTATCATTTCTTTATTAAAATTATTAATATAAATACCATCGCTCTGATAATTATCCGTAAGTTCTATTATATTTCCGGACTGATCTTTTGCATTGCCGCCCAGAAAAAGATCTACTGGTTCTGTTGAAGTACCGATATTGGAATTACCTCCGATTATAATATCTCCTCCTATCATCAGGGGTCCGCCATAGAAACCTGCATCTCCTCTCAGATCAAGCAGACCGTTGGTGAAAAAAGGACCGTATATAGCGCTTTGGGAAGGAATTATTTGTCCGGCATTAAGCGAATTAAAAGAAAATATAAAATCATATATATCGCCAAGTGACACGCTTATATTTATTAGTCTTTCTGCACCATTTAAATCCATACCCTTCGAAGTGATATAATAGCTTGACATATTGTAATAATTTTCATCTGATGGATTAAATATATAATTAATTTCATAAGTCCCGATTATTTCTTCATTTTTAAGGACTTCACCTGTGAAGGGACTTTCAGGAAGTTCTTCTGTCTCACCCTGATTAAATTTTATTATTTCAATAAAGAAATTTGATATACCGGCTTCCGCGAAATTTAGGGCTTTTAATTTTTCCTCATCCTGTTTAATAAAACTGATATCTTTAATCATAAAAGAAGCAAGAACACTTACAGAAAGCAGTATAACTATCCCGATTATTAATACAAGGATTGCAATATTTCCAGTTTCTTTTATTAATTTATTTTTTAAAAATTCTTTCATAACAATCTCTTATCTGTTTCTCAGATATACGCTTGATGATATTTCCAGATTATTATTCTCATATTCAGGCTCATCATTAATAGTAAATGATATGCTGAGCATTTTAAAAGTCCCCAGATTTTCAATACTCAGAGGTAAATCTATTGGTTCAGAATCCGGCTGATGATAATAGGCAAATATATTATCACTTACAAGATAATTTAAAACTGTTTTACTTTCTGTTGCATCTTCTTCTCTTATTAGAATATAGTTATTTCCGGATATCATAGTATAATATGAAATTTCCTCAAACTCATCATCCCTGTCTGTATTTGCCAGAAACCTTATATTACTGCTTTCAGCATNNGATCTTATGGTATTCAGGTACAGAACAGATGCAATGGTTGCAATAATCATTAAAATAAATGTTACTATCAATAATTCTATCAGACTGAAACCATGTTCGGATTTTATTTTTTTACAAACTCTATTGGGTTGTGACTTCATTGCTTCCGTCACTTTCTGTTCCGTCAGAATAAATTATTGTTACATAATATGAAAATTCATTGTTACTGCCGGGACTGTCTTCGTAGGTCCTTATTACTGTATTTGCTATCAATGACATATTTCTGTATATATTATATGAATTTATAGCATATTCAGAGCTATAAGGATCTTCCCATTCGAGAACTATTCTTCTATTTCTTCCTGAACCTGTATCAGATATTATTACAAGATTCTGGGGCGGTAAATAATTCTGTGAAACTGTTGTGGTTGTTTCCGAACTTTCCTCAGTCAAAACCAGAGGGGCTATCTCTGTAACAATTTCCAGTTTGTTTACCATAGGTTCCTTGAATACTGAAACCATTACCTGTTTTATTCTTCTGTCTTCGTTTAAAAAAACGACATCGTATTCAATCAGATAACCTTCCTCAGAATATTTCTGTCTTTCAATTAGCCCCTGTGGAGAGCCATCAAGTAAACCTATATCATTAAAAGACATCGATTTTATTTTTTCAATCTCTTCATTTGCGATAGTAACTGCCCGGGTTTTCACTTTATTTATATTAAAAGCTATAACAGCCATCCGTATGCCCTGAACAAGCATAAGAGCAAAAATTGAAAGAAGGATTATTGATATGAGCGTCTCTATCAGCGTAAAACCATCTTTTTGTCTGATTTTTTTTTGCATTTTACAAACCAGTCAGATATTGCAATGCAAGCTTATAACCCTCTAAACCAAACCCGCTTATTACTGCTTTTACAGCCGGAGAAATAACTGATTTTTCTCTCCATTCTTCTCTATTAAAAATATTAGAAATATGCACTTCTATAACAGTAATACTAACCGCCCTGATAGCGTCATATATTGCATAACTATAATGTGTCAGGGCTCCTGGATTAATGATAATAAAATCAGTTTTTCCTTCGCATTCATGAATTTTATCAATTATACTGCCTTCATGATTTGACTGAAAATACTCAATATCAAAATTATTTTTCAAAGCATGAGGAAGAAGCTCTTTATTGTAAAAATCTTCAAATCTTATACTGCCATATTTATCCTGCTCTCTTTTACCGGTAAGATTGAGATTTGGGCCGTTTATAATAATAATCTTTTTCATTTCATAAATCTTTCAATACATATTAATAATTTTATTAATATATTAATTAATAAATATTTTACACTATTCCATAAGGTTAATTATACTATTTTTTATAATTCTTTCATCAATATTATCAAGAATTACAGCTTCATTCAGATTTTTAAGGAGAATAAATTTTATTTTGTTATCGGTTATTTTTTTATCAAAAAATATTGCTTCAAAAATATCATTTACATTTTTTGAATCAATACTCACTGGTAATTTTAATAACCGGTAAAGTTCAAGTAATTTATTTTTATATGAATCTTTAATAAATCCGATTGATATTGATATGTCTATGGCACATAAAATTCCCAGTGCAACC
>DNFX01000141.1 GCA_003486795.1 Actinomycetota bacterium | reverse complement strand
ACATTTACTACATATTTCATTTATACCTCTTCTTTTTATTTATTTTTCAAATTTATTAATAAGTAAAAATTACCAGTAAGCTTTTGCTTTTTCAAAATGTTCAATCAGAAGATTTGATGCACCCACACCGTCACCATCCATGATGCACTTTATGATTTTTTTATGATCCATGGTGCTTTCTTTCATATTTGATCTGAATCCTTTTGAGTAAATTAAAATAAGTATATTAAATGAATTGTTGATATGCTGGAGATAAGCGTTTTCGCAGGATTCAATGATATAGAAATGGAATTTTTTATCGGCTTCTGCATACTTGTTTACATTATTATCGCTTTCATGTTTTATAAAAGAATCAAGGAACGAAAGTAGGGTTTCCTTATTTGATTGAGTAATTGACTCAGCCATTTTTTTTGCAGCCAGTCCCTCTAGAACACCTCTTAAATCAAGCAGATCGTGAAATTCATCAAGAGGAATCTTTCTTACACAGAAACCTTTCCCCGGAACATAAGTAAGAAGTCTTTCTTTCTGTAATACTGATAATGCAGATATAAGGGGGATTTTGCTGATTCCGAGTTTCTCAGCCATTTTTTCCTGGATTATTTTTTCGCCGCTTTTTAATTTGCCGTTTAATATCAGAAGCTTTATCTTGTTATAAGCTTCAGTGCTAAGATTAGACTGCTTAATTTTTAAATCCATTTAATGCAGTATTAAATTTTTATTATTAAAAAAGAAATTTTACATTAAAAAATAATGAACTTCAAACCCAGCCATTTTTGGTAGTATTCCAAGATAATAGTATTGACATTAACGATAAATAGATTTAATATTTGTATACATTATACAAATTCAACATAAAATTTCAATATAATATGTTTATGAATTTTTCTCACAATAAAACATTATAAAATGAGTTTTTCCATTTTCTGCACACTGCTGATGCTGTTGGAGGGTTTTTTGATTTTTTTATTAACAATTAGATTAAAAGAATTTTAAAACAGAAATTAGTAAATATCAGGTTTCGATTTTTAACTGTAAAAATATTATTAATATCATTTTAGCTTTTTTATAGTATTAATATCTTCATATAAAAGTAACTTAGGTTCATTAATAAGTGAATTTCAGAAAGGAGTGATGAAATTTATTTAGAGATGATAAAAAATAAAAAAGGAGGTAGCGCAATCGAATAAACAAACCAGTATTTTATTAAAGATTAAAAATCGTTTCTTTTTTATCAATCTTTCAAGGTGGTGTTTGAATGAAAAAATTACTTGTAATTATCTCAGTTATTGCATTGGCTCTTACTCTTGGTATGGTTGGGTGCCAAACAACTGCTGCTGAAAGCGGTGCAGCTGAGACAACAGCAGCAGCTGAAACAACTGCAGCNNCTGAAGGTAAATTCAGCATAGACAGCATTCCGGAGATAAGTAATAAAGAAGAATTAAATCTTATTGTTGAAACCGGTGGAATGGTGGATGCTATAGTACCTTTTATCGAACAATTCACTGAAAAAACTGGGGTAAAAGTTAATGTTGAAAGAGTTGCGTCACCTGTTGTTTATTCAAAGGAAAATGTTGAACTTGTTGCCGGAAGCGGCGTTTATGACCTGGCTTATGTTGAAACAGCATGGACAAATGAGTGGGCTCAGTATCTTTATGATTTAAGAGAGCTTGCTGCCCAGTATGACAGCGTTGAAGCTTTTGATGAAGATGTGAGCAATCATTCACCTGTAATCCTTGCATGCGGACAAGCTCAGGGCAAACAAATGGTTCTTCCTTTCTACACATACCATATGAGTATGTTCATAAGACAGGATATCTTTGATGATCCTACAGAGCAGGCTGCTTTCAAGGAAAAATACGGATATGATCTTGCACCAGCTACTGAATACTCACAGTTAAGAGATCAGGCTGAATTTTTCCAGAGAAAGAAAGGCGACATGCTTAAAGGTCAGCCACTTGAGCAGGATCTTTACGGTGTTGCAATGCAGGCCGGTGCTTACCAGATAAATGATGAATTCAGCTGCTACCTGTGGGGCAAAGGCGCTGATTATGCCAAGGTTGTAAAGAATGCTGACGGAACAGTAAAAGAATATGTAATCGACCAGGCGACAAAAGATGCCCTGATTGAAACAATGACAGAATACAAAGAACTTGTATCTTTCGGTTCTCCAGGTTGTCTGACAGCAAACTTTGACTTTGTTGTAACAGAACAGGGCGAAGGCCGTGCAGTTATGCAGACAACAATGTTCTCAAACTGTTTCGCATGGACTTCAGGAATTCTTGCAGAAAAAGTAGCTGACCCTGATGCAAAATTAGGCGTTTATCCTACACTTGGCGAAAAACCATATACAGGCGCATGGTCATTCGGTGTTGTAAAAGCTACAAAGAATCCGGAAGCTGCTTACTGGCTGGTAAGATATCTTGCTTCTTATGAGTGCCAGGAAGCTGTTATGAAAGTCGGCGGACAGCTTACCACAAGAATGGATGTCCTTTCAGATCCTGAATGGCAGAATGAAGAAAACGTTTATCCTTTCGGAATCCTTGTTGACTATCTGCTAGCTAACTGGACAAATCAGGAATATGTAGACTTCATCAAGAATGCATGGTACTTCAATTCAACAGCAGCTGGTAAAGTATACGAAATGCAGATGAACGTTCTGGCAAAACCGATTGCCGGAGAACTTACTGTAGAAGAAGGCGTTAATGAACTTATCAAACAGACCATCAGCCTTACTTCCAAATTTGATTCAGTTCCTATTCGTGAAGAATAAAATATATTTCTAAATATAAAAGTACCCGCTTAAAAGAGCGGGTACTTTTATTAAATAAAAATTTATCTTTGTAGAAAGGAAGAGGGACATTAAGGAGGAAATGGGAAAAATGTCTTCGGATGATAAAAAAAATTATGTTCAGATCAATGATTTTAAATTAGGAAGAAAACCCTCAGCCTGGGAAATACTCTCCAATGAAAAAAATTTTAAATGGATGCTTATAATACCTCTGGTAATAGTGCTACTTTTATTCATGGTTTATCCTCTTATTTACTGTCTGATAAATTCTTTCAGGGAAGGCGGATTAAGCGGAACAGTTTTCGTAGGCTTAAAAAACTACAGAGCGATGATGCGTGATGCATCTTTCTGGGTTCCCTTCGGCAGAACAATACAGATAACAATAGTCTGCATAATATCAGAACTTATTATAGGATTGGGCATTGCACTTCTCTGGAACAGGGATTTCAAAGGCCAGAATCTTATTCGTGGACTTGTTTTAATGCCTTTGCTTGTAGCTCCCTTAATACTGTCACTTGTGTGGAATTTTCTTCTTGAATATAATATCGGCTTTTTTAATCAGGTTTTTGATGCAATAGGAATAGGAAGAGTAAAATGGTGGGACAGCAGATGGGCTCTTTATACCATATCTGCGATAACGGTATGGCAGTGGTTTCCGTTTTCGACATCAGTACTGCTTGCTGGTCTTAAAAGTCTGCCCAGAGATGTGTTTGAGGCTTCAAAAGTGGATGGAGCTTCGCAGTGGTATACCTTCAGAAGATTAACACTTCCTATGCTAAGCCCTTTAATTATAATAATAATTCTTTTAAGAACCATGTGGCTTATAAGATTATTTGATCCTCTATACGGAACAACAAGAGGTGCCCAGAATACCGAGCTTTTGGACTGGATGGTTTACAGAACGGCTTTTGTGTATTTTGATGTTGGCTACGGTTCAACGCTGGCAATAATGTGTTTGTTCATAACAATGATTATCGGTGCTCTTATGTTCAGACAATTAATCAAAGCACTTGACGCTGCAAAAAGTTAAATAAAGAAAGGTTGGTTGATGATGCAAAACAGAACATCTGTTACAAAGAATGTTTTCTTTTGGATTGCTACTGTTTTTATTTTGATTGTTGTTCTGGGACCTTTGATTTGGATTTATCTGACAGCTTTTAAATCTGCTGATGATATAATGACCGGACAGCTTATAAAACAGATTGTGTTTACTCCCACACTGGAAAATTTCAGGAGATTGTTTACGGCTTTTCCTTTTTTCCAGTCACTGCTGAATACTCTTATCATAAGTATTGGAAGCACTGCTTTAGTGCTTATCATTGCCTTGCCTGCAGCATATAGTTTTGCCAGATGGAATACTGGTGGAGGGCATCTGCTTTTTACGACTATATCTACAAGAATGTTTCCCGGTGTTGTAGCTGCCCTTCCGTTTTTCATTCTTTTCCAGAGACTGGGTCTGCTTGACAAGCATATAGGTCTTATTCTGCTGCATATGTATTTCAATGTTTCATTTGCAACTTTCCTTCTTTACGGGTTTTTCAGGGATGTTCCCGTTGAACTTGAGCAGGCAGCAATGATAGACGGTTATGGAAGATTTAATATTTTCAGGAAGATAGTCCTTCCTCTTGTATTGCCCGGAATTGCAACAACTGCGGCATTTTGCCTTATATGGTCATGGAACGAATTTCTATTCTCATTCCTTTTCACAAGAAATGTTGCAAGACCACTGACTGTACTCATATCTTCTTTCTGGGGTTCAATAGAAGTTCAGTACGGACCAATGGCTGCGGGAGCGGCAATCGGAGTTCTGCCTACACTGATTGCAGCCTGGTTTATGCAGAGATACATAATCAGAGGCCTGACATTCGGTGCTGTTAAGGGGTAGATGATTAGTTTTTAAAAATTATATTATGTTTTTAATATGCGGATTGTCATAAATATAATAGTGGAGGTTATACAATAATGTTGCGAATGACAACTGGCAACTGGATATTTTGGGCAATAATGACCTGGATAGGTATCAACTTCCTGTGGATTGCCATTTTTATAAATTTACCTGCATGGATTGGAGCAATAATAGCAACAGTTGCAGCTTTTTTGATTATTAAGTTTGGTCCCCGGCCAAAAGAAGATTCTGAAGAGGAGGCTGAATAATTATGGTCGATGTTAAATTCGAGAATGTAACTAAATATTATGGCCGGAAAAAGGCAGTGGATAATTTAAGTTTTACTGTTAAGGAAGGGGAATTCTTCTCAATTCTCGGACCTACGGGTGCGGGGAAATCAACTATCCTAAAAATGATAGCCGGAATAGAACCAATTTCTTCAGGTAAAATATTTTTTAACGATGATGTAATAAATAATTGGCCGCCACACGAAAGAAATGTTTCAATGGCTTTTGAGAGCTATAATCTTTATTCACATTTTTCAGTTTACGATAATATTGCTTTTCCTCTGAGAGCTCCGAAATGGAAATTAAAACTTACAAAAGAAGAGGAGCATAAAAAGGTATTTGAAATTGCAAAATTCCTTGGCATAGATGAACTTCTGGACAGAAGACCACAGGCTTTAAGCGGCGGTCAGAAGCAGAGAGTTTCTCTTGCAAGAGCTCTTGTGAGAAAACCGCAGGTTTATCTTCTTGATGAGCCTATTGCCCATCTGGATGCAAAGCTGAAATTTTCGACACAGACTCTTCTAAGGGAATTTGCAGTTAATTATGGAAGTACGATTATATATGTCACCCATGATTATCGTGAAGCTCTGGCAATATCAGATAAGATAATGGTATTAAGGAAGGGAAGAGCGGAACAGATAGATAGCCCGGAGGATTTGTATTCCAATCCCAAAGTTGATTTTGTCGGAAGAATTCTGGGTGAACCACCGATGAATATGATTGACGGAATAATAGTCAGGGAAAACGGCAAGCCGGTTTTTGAGGTTGCAGAAATATTCAGTATGCCACTTACGGAAGAACTTTTCCAGAAAGCAGAAAAAACTTCAAAAAAAGAAAACGAAATTCTGCATGCAAGAATGGGTATAAGGTGCGAACATATAAATATCAGTACTCAAAAAAAATCAGAATATGCTGTTCAGCTGCCGGTTTACGCAATAGTGCATGAAGCTGAAAGTTCATTAGCTACGTTTGATTTAAAAAGTACTTTTCTGCATGTCAGAACCAGCGACAGCGATGTAATAAATAATATCCGTACTTCAGATATGGTGTGGCTGGAATTTGACAGGGAACAGATATTTTTCTACGAAAAAACAATGGAAATCTCGAAATCTTAGGTGAGGTGAAAATGAGTAGAATTGATTGTAAAAATGTTTGGAAAATTTATAATGGAAATGTAGTCGGTGTTGAAGATCTGACTTTTACCTGTAATGATAAAGAATTTCTTGCAATACTCGGTCCTTCCGGCGGAGGTAAAAGCTCTACATTAAGAATGTTGGCGGGTCTTGAGGAAATCAGCAAAGGAGAGGTTTCTTTTGATGGAAAAGTAGTTA
>DNFX01000158.1 GCA_003486795.1 Actinomycetota bacterium | reverse complement strand
TTATCAGATTTTTAAATGATGGTGGGAGATCCATTGTTCCATATCCTAAAGAATCTGTAAAAATTTTGTTGAAATCCTTTATTATCCAGCCATATCTGGGTTCTATAAGTGTTTTAAAAGGCAGTTTTACTACATATTCAATTTGCATAAAATTATTACATCTCTCAAGTGATTGTTTTATAATTGGGTTATCATTTATTACATTTATATCTTTATAGGGATATTCTGTTCTTGAAAAAACTCTTAGATTTTTATCTGTTTCTGTAGTGGCAAGTTTCCATATTAGCTTAATGATTTTTTTTCGGATAAGATTAGCTTTGATATTGATTTCCATAATATATTATTTATTTTTTCTTAGAATAATTCTTTTTATATAATAAAAAAATATAAAAACACAATAAAAAAGTTTTTATGTTAAAATCTTTATTTGGTGAAAATAAAAATTAAAAAGTTTTCATAATAATGATAAAGAAAATTAAAAAATTTTTAAATAAATTTAGAAGATTAGACTGGGTATTAAGACATATATTCTATAAAATATCAGGCAAAGAGGATGTATTATGGGATTTTAACCATTTTGATAATAAAGTCGAGAAAAATACATGGGAAAAACATGACAGCATTATTTTCTGGGCAAATGACTGTAAAAAAAATATCGAACAAATAGAAAGCATTGAAGCATTTGAAAATTCTGATGACCCTATTGTTAGACAGGGATATCGCTTAGTTAATAAAGTAAAGAATGAATTTAATGGAAAATTAAACAATCTTGATAATCTTAGGATTTTAATTCATGTTCCTTCTTGTGAAATATCTCCGGCAGGTTTCTCTATTTTTAATAATCTGATACAAAGCTTCAATTTTTTGGGAGTGGAAACAGAATCACTTAAATGGCAGGATAATATTGATGAACATCTTGAAAATTTTAAACCGACAGTTTTTTTAACAAGTGATGATGGTCCATTTCTGGAAAAAATTGATTGGGAGTCTGTTGGAAGATATAGATTAAAAAACGATTTAAAATTAGGATTGACAGCCAGTCTGGATTACTGGGGCAATGCGACTTTATGCGATAGATTAAAATGGGCTAAAGATAAAAAAGTAGATTTTTATTATAGTTTTGAGGATAAGGATTATTTATTGTCCAGAGAAGAATATAGACCTTACTTCTCGGAAGGATATCAAATATTTACCATACCATTTGGAGCAAATACCCTGATTTATTATCCTGTTCCAAATATTAAAAAAGATTTGGCCTATGTTTTTATTACTGCAAAAACTCTTGATAAATGGTCGAGATTTTCATATATAAAAAATATTGTATCGAAAAATCCTGGTTTTATATCAGGAACAGGCTGGAAAATCTGCGGTCCAAATTATAAATTTGATCCCGGAATAAATAGATTCATATTTGCCAGAGCAAAAGTAGGTCTTAATCTTCATCTTGACTTACAAATAAACTGGGCAAATGAATTAAATGAAAGAACTTATGCTCTTGCAGCATGCGGAGTGCCTCAGTTAATAGATCATCCCAAAATACTTGATAAGGAGTTTGGTACGGATTGTTTTTTTATCGGTGACACACCAAAAGATTATGAAGAACTTTTTTACTATATTTTAGATAATCCCGTTGAAGCTGAGAGCAGAGCCCTGAAAGCACAACAGGTAGTATTTGATAAATACACTACTTTCCACAGAGCAGACAAATTTTTAAGAGAGATCATCGAGCATTTTAATCACATTTAAAGAACCGGAATTTAATTTTTAATATGTTTTAAGATTTAATATCAAAATATGACAATAATAAATCCAGATATAACAGTATTAATGCCTGTTTATAACGATGAAAGATTTGTAAAATCTTCCATAGAGAGTATTCTTAATCAGACATTTCATAATTTTGAATTTCTAATAATAAATGATGCATCAACTGACGGAACATTAAATATTCTGAATGAATATAAAAAGCAAGATTCAAGAATAATTGTTGAAACCAATGAAAATAATTTAAGAGTGCCAAGAACTCTAAACAGAGGATTGAATCTTGCCAGAGGCAGATTCATAGCAAGAATTGATTCAGACGATATATCACAAAAAGAAAGACTGGAAAAGCAATTTCTATTTCTTAAGAGTAACAGGGAATTCGGGTTGGTTGGAAGTTATACGGAAGTTATTGATGAAGAAGATAATACCATAGATTTTTTTCATGAATATTCGGAACCGGAATTTATTTTTTATACTCTCAGTTTCTGGAATTGTCTTGTAACTTCATCAGTTATGTTCGAAAAAAAGCTGGCGCTAGATTGCGNNAAGATTATGAAATGTGGTATAAGATTTCAAGATTAAAAAAGATTTATATAATCCCCGAATACTTAACAAAATACAGAAAGAACAAATCAGGAATTACTGCCAAGCATAGTGTGGAACAGTTAAAAAATGCCGAAAACATACCTTTAATAAAAACCGGAATAAGTATGGAGTTGTTAAAATATTTAAAGTCTGAAAAAATTCCTGATACTTTTAAAGAAAAGCTGGATTTGATTTTACAGTTAAGAAGAGCAAACAAAGGAATTT
>DNFX01000079.1 GCA_003486795.1 Actinomycetota bacterium | reverse complement strand
CCGGGATGTGCTGTTTTAAAAGCCTTGAATAATAAAACATTAGACAGTGAGCATTTTCAGAACTATTAAAAACTCCGCAAGGAAATTGAATTATGTGAATAGGGACGTATAATTTGGCCCCCTGAATGCATCATTATTTTAAATCTTAAGAAACTATTTTCCAATTATTTAAAAAGACCTCTTTTGATTAAAATAGAGGTCTTTTTAATTATAACAATCTTTTATTAAGATTTTTTATCACTCAATGATCTTTTACTCTCAATATTATTATTTAAAAATATCTATAAATCTTGCAAGTACAAATTTAAACTGATTAAAAGAGTGAATTTCCTTTAAAAGATTAATAATTATTTTTGGACGAAAATAGAATTTGTAAAATGCACTTTTTAAAATTTTATGCAGCTGTTCCGGTGATATTCCGGGCGGAGAATATATTATTGCATTATCCCGAAAATTATCCCAGGAAAGAGAGTTCAAATCTATTTCGCCTTTTTCCAGCAGGTTGCCGAATATTTTGTTCCAGGAATAGGCAGAAAATTGCTGTACTGCGCTCTGTTTAAGGGAAGCGAATTTACAAATTTAATGCTCTCTTTAATGTCTTCGATTGTCTCTGCAGAGTAATCTGCCATCAAAAAACCGGTCATCGTTATTTTTGTAGTATTTGCTATCAGCATTATTTATTCTCTAATTTTTTCCATAGTTACCTTTCGGTTCATATCTTTTAAAATCCTGGATGACCTGATTCAATTCCCACAGCAAAAGAATAGCATCCAGCCTTTTCTATTAGTTTTAAAAGCTNNAGACTCACGCCATTGGGACATGCCCAGTTGATATTTATATTTTTATCCAGAAGAAGACTGCAGAATTCAACCACCCTTTCCCTGTTGAATGTAAAATTATCATCTTCAATATGTATTTCTTTTACCCCGTATTTTTTAATCAGCAGTTCGATTTCTCTGATAATATTTTCAGGGCTGAAGAAAATCACAGGTAAAAATCTTAAAACCTGCAATATTAAATTTTTCAGAATTCAGGAAATTTTTAAAATCTTTGTTATCATAATTAAGCTTTACTCAATCAAGTATTGTAACCGAATGCCCATATTTCTTTAACTGGCTTGAAAGATATCCTATCCCCAGATTCGGCATTATTATGGGCATTTCAGTTGTAACCGGACGGACTAAAAGTATATTCATTTTCCCTGTGTTGTTTCTGATGTTGTTTTTTATAATCCTGATAAATTGTCATAATACTAACTAACCCATTCAATTAAGGTAATTAAGGATTTAAGATAATCCCTGATTTAAATAATCTATGATTTAAATTAATCACTGATTTTTTATAATGCCGGATTTTAAGATATTATTAAATAACGATTATAAATTAAAATCAAAGAATTTATGGAGAATTGATTAAAAATAACGGAACATTCTAAATCGCAACGTTAATTATGATTTACTGGAAATTTACTTTGGTGATTGAAATTTCCTGACTCCTGCAAGCAGCGTTGATAGCATTTCAGCATCTTTTGTGCCAGGAACTTTTTCCACACCAGACATTATGTCTATAAATCCTGAGCCAGTTTTTTCCAGAAAATCTGAAACATTTACAGGAGTAATGCCGCCAGCCGTAATAACAGGCTTTGAAGAGTATCTTATTACCTGTCTGCAGAAATCCAAATCAATTTTTAAACCATTTTTCTCTGCATTTGATGGATTGCGTGAATCTGCAAGCAGTGCATATACACCCGTCCTGCACAGGCTTTCAACTATTATTTGTAAATCTGTAGTTTCAAATTGAAAAAGCCTTTCTTCCAAATTCAGCGGAACTGTTTTTATGACACCAATGTCCATTTTTTTCAGAGCATCGGAAATTACTATAGTTTCCATCAGTGTTTCTTTGTAATGGAGCTGTACGTATGATGGTCTTAGAATGGATGCAAGTTCAATCACTTTTTCAGGTCTGCCTCCGGTAACAATACAGCTTCTTTGCGGCAAGCTGACCATCTCAATTAACGATTTTGCTTCTATAGAGCTAATATTCCACGGAACAGCAACCGGATAATCTACCACAAATCCTAAAATATCAACTCCGCAATTAATACAAAGCTGAACATCTTTCCTGTTGTTTAAACCACAAATCTTTACTTTGATTTTTCTCATAATATTTTATCCATTTTATCCGGCTTATCCGGCTTATATGTTTTTTAGTCTGAATCTGATTTATCGGATTATTCTGGTTTTAACATCTATCCTGCTGCTCAGAGAATTATAGAAATCAAATATATTTTCTGACTGCCACAAAGCTGTTCCGACAAGAACGGCATCTGCTCCTGATCTTATTGCTTCTTCTGCATCTTGCGGAGTTTTGATTGAACTTTCACTTATAATAGTTACATTTTCAGGTATGTATTTTGCAAGCTTTCCTGTTAAATCGACTGTACCATCATCTTTTTCAAGTTCAACTATATCCCTGTTATTTATACCAATGAGTTTTGCTCCTGCCCCCAAAGCCGGAAAAAGCTCTTCTTTTGTATGAACTTCAATCAGAGGTTCCAGTCCTATCTTAAGAGCTTTTTTATATAATTCCTTTATCATTGAAAAAGACTGGATGGCACAAATAAGAAGGACTGCATCTGCTCCATTATCTTTTGCCGTCTTTAGCTGGTCAGCAGAGGTGATAAAATCTTTTTGAAGCACTGGTATATTGCTGCCAGCAGTTTCCGATACTTTTTTTAGGAGCTCTGCAGAACCTCCAAAATATTTATTTTCAGTAACCACAGATAGCGCCGGGGCTCCGGCTTCAATAAGAATTTTTGCCATTACTGCCGGATCCCTTCCTTTCAGAATGTCACCTTCTTTTGGTGAAATTTGTTTTATATCAGGAATTACGGGGATAAACCCCTGCATTTTTCTTTTTAATATTGCATCTGAGAATTTTGTATTCATTTGCCTGACCTATTTCAGAAAAGAATTTGACATTTCCTTAAGCTGATTTAATTTTTCATATGCAGCTCCACTATCTATAAGATTGCCAGCGATTAAAATGCCTTCCTCAAAACTTGTGGCTTTCCCGCCTACCTTTAGTGCTCCGGCAGCATTCAGCACTATTGCATTACGCCTGGGACCTGTTATTTCACCTGAAAATACACCGAGAATGGTTTTTGCATTTTCCTCTGGAGTCCCTGTTTTTATTTCCTCAAGCGTACAGGATTTCATTCCAAAATCTTCCGGCACTATCTCAAAAGTAGTTATTCTGCCATCTTTAAGTTCGTTTATTCTTGTTTTGCCAAGTAGAGATATTTCATCCAGACCGTCAAGNNGTTTATACACGCCAAGGAGATGTCTGGGTGCAAACGCAGGATTTATGAGGGGGCCGATGATGGTATAAAAGATAGTTTTGATTCCCAAATCTGTTTCTGCTGGCAGAACTTTGCACATTACCGGATGAAACAGAGGAGCATAAATAAAAACTATACCAATATCTTCAATCATTTTTTCAGCCTGGGAAGGGGTAAGATTTATATTGACTCCCAGTGCTTCCAGTACATCTGCGCTTCCCGAAAGGCTGGAGATTGAGCGGCTTCCATGTTTTGCTACGGGTATTCCTGCGGCTGCTGCCACTATTGCAGTTGCAGTAGAGATGTTAAAAGTACTTAGTCCGCCTCCGGTACCACATGTATCCATCAGATCTTCTTTTACTTTTGGCCTGAGAGGAATACAGTTTTCACGCATTGCTTTTGCTATATGAGCTATTTCTTCAAGTGAGGCACCTTTCATTAAAAGCGCTACCTGAAAACCGGCAATCTGCACATCACTTACTTCATTATTATTGATTGACCGGATAAGTTCAAAAATTTCCTGTTCTGATAACTCCTGATGGTTTGTCGCTTTGCTCATAATCGTTTTATACATAATATTGGTTTCCTTCCTTTTTTATTTTTTGATATTCGGATTATTTTTTAATCCCTTAAGTTTTACTTTTGTTAATTTCTTTTATTATTTTCATCTTTTATCCTCAATGCCTTTTTTTAGGGCAGCTACAAACTCAGAAACCGGACCGATACTGTTTCTTCCATATTTCGCAATAAGCTTTACAATTGCACTTCCCACAATAACCCCGTCTGATAAAGATGCCATAATGCCTGCCTGTTCCGGCGTCGAAATACCGAATCCGATAGCACAAGGCGTATTAGTAACAGTACGGATTTTTTTTATCATCTTTCCGATATCGGTAGTTATATTCTCTCTTACTCCTGTGACTCCAAGCGATGACACGCAGTAAATAAACCCTCTGGCCTGAGCAGCAATCATTTCGATTCTTTCTTCAGATGTGGGTGCTATCATGGAAATCAAATCTATACTACCAGCTTCAAGTTCTTCAAGAAGTTCATCTCTCTCCTCAAAAGGCATGTCCGGAACAATTATTCCGTCTATACCACATTCGGCACACCTGTATGAAAATTTTTCTTTGCCATAAGTGAAAACAGGATTTATGTAAGTCATTAATAGAAGCGGAATATCAGTTTTTTTTCTGACTCGGCTGACCATTTCAAATAATTTGTCTGTGGTACAGCCTGCTTTAAGTGCTCTTTCATCCGCATCCTGAATAACTGCGCCTTCTGCAACGGGGTCTGAAAAAGGAATTCCGATTTCGATTAGATCAGCCCCTGCTTTTTCCATTGCCTGGATAAGTTTTTCAGTAGTTCCTATATCCGGATCTCCTCCGGTAATAAAAGTTATTAGTGCTTTACCTTTTTTAAATGCTTCAGTAATTCTATTCATAGATTTTAACCCCCCTGTATCTTGCAATTGCAGCTACATCCTTATCTCCTCTACCTGACAGATTCACCACTATTATTTTTTTCTCAGACATTTCAGGAGCCAGTTTCATGGTGTAAGCGATTGCATGTGCACTTTCAACAGCAGGAATTATTCCTTCTGTTCTTGAAAGATATTCAAATGCTTTTACGGACTCTTCATCAGTAATAGGAACATATTCAGCTCTGCCGCTGTCAGAAAGATATGCATGCTCTGGCCCTATTCCCGGATAATCAAGACCAGCTGAAATCGAATAAACCGGTGCAATCTGTCCGTATTCATCCTGGCAGAAGTACGATTTCATTCCGTGAAATATTCCGACTTTTCCATTAGAAATCGTCGCGGCATTCTTTGGATTATCAACACCAAGTCCTGCAGCCTCGCATCCTATCAGCCTTACAGAGGGTTCATTAATAAATTCATAAAAAGCACCTATAGCGTTACTTCCACCGCCTACACAGGCAATTACTGCATCCGGCAGTTTCCCTTCAGACTGCAGTAGCTGCTCCCTGATTTCTTTTCCGATTATTTTCTGAAAATCTCTTACAATTGTCGGAAAAGGGTGCGGTCCCATAACAGAACCTAGTACATAATGGGTGTCATGCATACGGGCTGTCCATTCTCGCATTGTAGCGTTTACTGCATCTTTTAAAACCATGGTTCCTGTTGTAACCGTATTTACTTTGGCTCCAAGAAGCTCCATCCTGAAGACATTTAAAGCCTGGCGCTCTGTATCTTCCTTGCCCATAAATATCTCGCATTCCATATCCATAAGAGCTGCTGCTGTTGCTGTTGCAACTCCATGCTGTCCTGCTCCTGTTTCTGCAATTACTCTTTTTTTTCCCATCTTTCTGGCAAGAAGAACCTGCCCGAGTACATTGTTTATCTTATGGGAACCTGTATGATTGAGATCCTCGCGTTTGAGATATATTTTTGCTCCACCCAGGTCATGTGTCATTTTTTCTGCAAAATATAGAAGTGAAGGCCTGCCTGCGTAATTCTTTAACAAATAATCCAGTTCATTCTGAAAACCAGTATCATTTTTAAAGAATTCATAAGCCTCTTCCAATTCCTGGACAGCTTTCATTAGCGTTTCAGGCATATACTGGCCGCCGTATTGGCCAAATCTTCCTTTTTTATTCATTTAACACTACTCTCTGATATACTTTTTAGGTTTTGTATGATTTGCAAATCTTTTAAAAATAAAAAACACCCCGGAAAATAAAAAAACCTCTTTCTCACACATTCACAGGTATTGCTAATGTCTTCTATGAAAAAGACACAGGCAAAACTACAAATGTAGAGACGAGAGGTAATAATTTCCCGCGGTGCCACTCTACTTCACTGCTTTTATACAGTGCTCTTGTCAGGTACAGACATACCTTATCCTTTGATAACGGAGGAAACCGTTCTGGTCTACTTTCCTGTTCAATCACTCCAAGTAGATTTCCGGAGTTCTACCAGACATCTCACAGGCCCATTCAGACACCAGCTGAGCAGCCACATTCCCACCATCAGTGACTCTCTTTATGCCGCTTGATGCTTACTATTCCTGATCAAAGACTTTAAATATATTTTAAAGAGCGCTTTCTACCTTATATGTAATAAGATGAAAGTATATTATCACATCATAAATAAATGTCAAGAGACCGTGAGGACCCATGGGGACGTATAATTTGGTACCGTAATGTGCATAATTTGATATTTAAAAATCTATATCAACAAATTAATAGCATAAAAATCAAATTTTTAAAAAGTTTGGGTACCAAATTATACGTCCCCATGGGTCC
>DNFX01000054.1 GCA_003486795.1 Actinomycetota bacterium | reverse complement strand
TTTAGAAAAAGAAGAAGCACCCGGGACCTTGCAGGGGAACAGTGGTGATCAAAACACGCAGCAGCTTCCGGCAAAAGATGAAAATACCGAATCAACTGAAAATAATGGCACAGAGAAAGAAAAAGAGATAGTAGTTCTGAAGTTAAGCAGACTTGTACCGGATTTTATATCAGCGATATTAAAGCACAAAGCAAGAGAGTTGTTCGGAGAAGTTGTCTTTGAAGAGGAAGGAGTTAATGTTACAGAAGTTTCTTCCCTTTCTGAAGATATAAAAAAAGAAATAGAAATAAGTGCGGATATTTCCAGAAGTGATGAAGATTTAAATAATTTTATTATTATCTGTGCTGTAAATAATTTTTTTTCATCAAAAGATAATATCGAATACGAAGAAATAGAAAGTTTTCTGAACAGTTCTGCTGATTCAAAAAATAACAATTCCGAAAATAATATATCTGATAATAATACGGATGCTGAAACAGACAGCGGGGAAAGATTATATATTTCAAATGATATAGCAGGTATTTTTAAAAAGTTTTACGGCAATATTGAAAATGAGAATGTAATCTTTGCAGATTATACTGATATCTTAAAAGAAATATCAAAAAATCCTGAAGCGATTGCTCTCATTCCTTTTGAAAATCTTGAAAAAAATTTAAAAGTTTTAAATATTGATAATAAATCAGTTTTCAGTAAAGATTTTTCCTATTCTGACTACCCTCTTTCTTTTTCAATAAGTTTAAACAGTGAGAATGAAGATTATGCTTTACGACTTAAAAAAGATTTCGAAGAAGATTTTTATTCAAATATGGATCCATTCAAACTGACTACTGTGAATATGACAGGTGTTACAGCACTGGTAAGAGGAGTTGCAAACAGGATGGACAGCAAAGGAATTTTATATCCTGCCGAGAAAATATCAGATACATTAAAAGATGCCGATATAACCCATATAAGCAATGAAATTTCATTTAAAGAGAATTGTAATGCCGGAAAAAACGGAACAGTATTTTGCAGCAAGCCGGAATATATTGAGCTTTTAAGATTTGTGGGCACAGATGTTGTAGAACTTACAGGCAATCATTTAAATGATTATGGTTATGAATATCTTGAAAATACCATAAATATGTATGATGAAGAAGGATGGAAGTATTTTGGAGGGGGCCTTAATCTCGGGCTTTCAAAACACCCTGCCCTGTTTGAGATAAACGGCAACAAAATAGCTTTTCTTGGATTTAATCAGTTCGGGCCCTCTTATGACTGGGCAACGAAAACACAGGCAGGCTCTGCTCCCCCGGATAACCCTTTTTATTTTGCAGAGATAAAAAGACTAAAGAATAAAGGGTATAATGTTATCTTTACTTTTCAGTATGAAGAGGCATATCAGTATTCCCCACTTGCCTATCAGATAGATGATTTCAGGGTTATGAGAGATGCAGGTGCTGATATTGTAAGCGGAAGTCAGGCTCATCACCCCATGGGATTCGAATTAAATGATAAAGGGCTGATATGCTATGGCCTGGGCAATCTTTTTTTTGACCAGATGCAGTCGTTAGGAACAAGGCAGGGGTTTATAGCCAGGCATATATTCTATGATAATAAACATATAAGCACACAGATTATTCCTACTTTGATCGAGGACTATTGTCAGCCGAGGCTGATGGAGGATGCTGAAAGAGAAGATTTTTTAAATATTATATATAATAAGAGTATCAGATCCGAAGACTAGAATCTCAGGCTTTGAAATAAAAGATTTACGGACTGAAATGAAAGAACAAATAATAAAGAAATTTTTGTTATTGATTATTTTTATACTCTTTTTTTCTGTTTCCCTTACATCCTGTCAGCAGATAAAAGATATTTCTGATATTTTTATCAGAACAGACAATGAAGAATTGCAAAACGTATTAACGGATGAATCGGGTAATGAAAATGATATTCTACAGGAAAACACAACTGACAGTAATAATTTGCCTGAAAAAGAGGATTATAATCCTGAACAATCAGATGAGAAGAAAGTCAGAGAAATAAGCTATTATATTTCTGATATTATTCCGGAAGAAATTAAGAAATCAATATCAGAAAGTCTTGAAAAAGCAGTAATCGAAAATAAAGAAATAATGATCAGACAAATATATGATAAAGGAAGCTCTTCAGTTGCTGACTATAATATTGATTTTAAAAGTTACTGGGAAAATGGCGGAAATAAAATAGGCAATTATGTTCTTGCGTTTGTAAGCGGTTTCTATGAATGTAATGACAATATTTCTTTTGAAGATTTTTTAAATTTCTGGGACGGGGAAACTTCTTCTTTTTTAAATACTGATGATTCTCTGGAAGATTCGGGCATGATTCTTACCAGTAATGTTTATAAAATACTTTCAAAAGTATTCGGGGAATACAGGGGAGAAAATCTGAAGATAGTTTCCAGTCACAGAGAGGTATCTGATATTCTTTTTAATAATAGAAATACTTTTTCCGTAATTCCTTTTGAAAACATTGAAAAAGAATTCAAGGTATTTGAAATAGATTCGATTTCTGTTTTTGACAGGGAAGAAGATATTGCTGGGAATTATGCACTTGCTCTCGATATAATATTGAAAGGGACTCCTGATGATGATATGGCAGCTATTCTGGGAAAAACACATCAGGAAATAATTACAAATAAAGATGAAAACAGTATGACGATTTTAATGATGACAGGATGTACGGCACTTGTAAGAGGAACGGCTTCAAAAATGGAGCAGAAAGGTGTTACCTATCCTGGTGAAAAAATTGCGGATACCTTAAAAAGTGCAGACATAAC
>DNFX01000045.1 GCA_003486795.1 Actinomycetota bacterium | reverse complement strand
CCGTTGGTTTTTCACTTGTCAAAATATTTTCTATCAGGCGGGAGTGCTCTCGCAACGGGTTAAAGTCAGGCTCAATCTTTGCAAATGTATAAACAATAACCCTGAATCTTGTCTCTTCATCTATGCTTTTTAAAGCTTCTATTTCGTATGATATGTCATTATTCTCGATCTTTTTCTGTTTGTTTATAAACTCCAAGGCATTGTTGTCATAAAACATGTTCACTGCAGTAAGATCCTGAAGCAGGAAAATAACCTTTTCCTTAAAGGCAGGATTCATCTTTTCCAATAAGGGAACTATCTTTTTCCTTATGTAATTTCTCTCGTAAACTATTTTGTCATTAGAAGAATCTTTAACATATTCTATTGAACGATTTTCAGCATATCCATCTATTTCATAGCGGTATACATTCAGGAATGGTCTGATTATCTTTCCCCTTTTGACCGGTATTGACAGCAAACCTCTGATTCCGGTACCCTTTGTAATTCTCAACAGGAAAGTCTCTATCTGATCATCACAATTATGGGCAACAGCAATTTTATTAAAATTGTAAGTGCCGGAAAGCTCATCAAAAAACGCATATCTTAAATCCCTGCCTGCATGCTGGAGAGAGATGCCACGGCTCTTTGCATATTCCTTTACATTAGCCTTTCTGGTGTGTAGCTCAAGAGAATATTTTTCAGCAAGATTATTTGTAAATTTTTCATCCCTGGTGGATTCCTCACCCCTTAACTGGTGATTCAGGTGAGCCAGAGCTATTTTGAATTGAATTTTCCTGGATATTTCAAAAAGAATATCCACCATAACTGTGGAATCAATTCCTCCTGAAATCCCTATAAGAACATTATCATCCTTTTCTATGAGTTTTTCATTTTCAATTATCTTCAGTACTTTATCAGCAAGTTTCACAATTTTATTATAAAATTAATTTTATCCTGAACAACTCGAGCAATTTGACGAACTGCAACCTGCACAGGATGAGCCTGAACCCGTTGAAGATGGGGTATATTTTCCATTAACAGCAAAACCAAATGAAGATATCTTCTTTATCGGGTTTTTTGCTCCGCATGAAGGACAAATCACTTCTTCATTACCAAATAAAATAAGTTCAAATTCATTATCGCATTTTTCACATTTATACTCATATATTGGCATGTTGGCTTCCTCCTGTTGTTTTTTTAGTCTTTCTGACTTCATTTGACAGGTCGCAAATGAGTTTCCCAAGCAAATCTTTATATATATGTATATTTTCAATGGATATGTCCATGTCGTGTGCTTCTCTGGCAGCAGTAAATGNNCAATATCCTCCTGAACAGTAAACGGGCACGTTCAAAATATTCACTTTTCAAATAACTTTTGGCTGTTTTGAATATCAGGACATCTTTTCCATCTTTATACAACTCATTTAATAGCCTCTCAATCTCTTTTTTCCCGTATATTGATATAAGAGTCTTTTCGTTTTCAAAAAGAAAACGGGGCAACAGGTAATTGTTTTTATAGAGTTCAAATAAACTCTTCAGTTGGTTTATAAGCTCAACAGTCAAATTCCTGACTTCCTTTGCTCCTTCCTTAATTCTCTTTTCAGCTTTTCTCGTGAGTATTTCTATTTCCCGTACTATTTTTTTCTCTTTTTCATTTAAAGAATCTGAAACTTTTTCAGAATTTGGTTTGTAATACTCAATCTGATATATGTTTTCTCTTAGCTTCATTGCTTCGTGAAAAATATATCCTACTGTTATATCATATAGCTTTTCTTTATAGTGTGCCTCATCAGAATTCCTGAAAATATAATGACACATCTCTTTTAATCTAAAAAGACAACTCTTACCTTTATCATCAATGAATTCATCAATATTGGAAAAATATAAACGTCCCTCCTTAAAAAGGACCATGCATTCTGCATATTTTTTATAAACACATATCGATTCTTTAATAAGGTCAATCTGTTTTTTCTCTATATTGGTCATCATCGGTTTCACCTGTTTTTCCTTTTATAAGGAGGCGGAGCTCCTCACCATCAATAGACTCTTTTTCAAGGAGGGTTTTCGCTATTTTCTCTAAAATATCTTTATTATCGAGTAATAACGATTTCACGGTCTTGCATGATTCATCCATTATCCTTCTTATTTCATTATCTATTTCTCTTGCTGTTTCTTCACTGTAATCCTTTGCGCCAATGCCTTGATTGATGTCCAGAAAAAGTGGTTTTCTTTCAGCTTCAAAGGTAATATATCCAAGTTTTTCACTCATGCCATATTCTTTTACCATTGATTTTGCAATATCAGTTGCCCTGAAAAGGTCATTTTGTGCTCCCGTTGATATTTCACCGAAGGCTATCTCTTCTGCAATCCTTCCACCAAGAAGGACATTCATTCTATCAATCAATTCTTTCCTTGTCATAAGATATCTGTCTTCCGTGGGCAATTGTAATGTATAGCCCAGCGCAGCGATACCTCTCGGGATAATTGATATTTTATGTACATGGTCCGTAGTTTCAAGTAATTCAGCCATAAGAGCATGGCCTGTTTCGTGATAAGCCACTATCTCCTTTTCTTTTTTATTCATAACTTTCTTTTTCTTTTCGAGGCCTGCGATAATCCTGTCAATAGACTCTTCAAATTCCTCCATAGTTACAAAGGCTTTTTCTTTTCTTGCTGCAAGTAAAGCTGCTTCATTTATCAGGTTGGCAAGATCCGCACCCACAAATCCAGGAGTACGTGCTGCTATGACTTTTAAATCCACATTTTCATCCACCTTTACACCACGGGCATGAATTTCAAGTATTTCCTCTCTTCCCTTTATATCAGGTCTGTCAACAAGAACATGCCTGTCAAATCTCCCGGGCCTTAAAAGTGCAGGGTCGAGTATTTCCGGTCTGTTTGTTGCTGCCATAATGATTACACCTGTCTTTGTTTCAAAGCCATCCATCTCAGCGAGAAGCTGATTAAGGGTTTGCTCTGTTTCATCATGGGACGATAGAGGATTCATGCCCCTTGCCTTTCCAAGGGCATCAAGCTCATCAATAAAAATAATACATGGAGATTTTTCCTGAGCCTGGGCAAAAAGATCTCTTACCCGGGAAGCTCCCACTCCTACAAACATTTCAACAAAATCAGAACCGCTCATGCTGAAAAAAGGTACTTTTGCTTCCCCCGCTACAGCTTTTGCAAGGAGCGTTTTACCTGTTCCAGGAGGACCAACAAGCAATATGCCCTTCGGGATTTTACCACCTATATTGAGGAATTTCTCAGGTGTTTCCAGATATTCTATAATTTCCTTCAACTCTTCATTTGCCTCATCAACACCGGCCACATCATTAAAAGTAATTTTTATTTCATCCTCACCATATATTTTTCCTCTGCTTTTACCGAAATTCAGCACACCCGAGGGTGCACCACCCATTTTTTTCATGAGAAAATTCCAAATAAGAAATATGATGGCAAAAGGTAATACCCATGATATGATTGCTTTAACAATTTTATTCTCGTAATGCCCTGCAAATTTAATATTATTCTTCTGCAGGTCTTTTACAAGATCAGAATCGTCTACTCTGCTGGTTAAAAATTTTGATTTTCTGTTATTATCAAGAATTATATTTCCCTGGATAGTTTCTGAATCTATTATCAAATCGCTGACTTTACCTTTTGTTATGTATTCTTTGAATTCACTGTAAGGTATATTTTTTATTTCACTTGTAAAGTAAAACATATTGATAACAACTATAACAATAAAACCGAGAACAAAATAAATTAATGTAAAGTTCTTTGCCTTCTTATCTTTTGATTTGGTTTTATCTTTTATCTCAATGAAAATATTTTTTCCTGTTTTCTTTTTATGTTCAGGATTCTTTTTCTTCATAGTGGAAAAAGTGTAACAAAAAATAGTTGTTTTTTAAATATGTTTTTCCTTATTCAAATTTTCAGACTAACGTGTTATTATATTAGTTATTTGAATGGATCCACCACCCTTTGCCACATCTTTTTCTATTTCATATAATTTTGCAGCAAAAGGGTGGCTCGCTCCTGCAAAAGTTACAGAGGACAGCCAGAAAACCCGGTAATTTATAAGGAGGACAAAATGGAACAAAAATTGATTGGAAGAGTTGAAAGGTATTTTTCAAAAATTGGTGTTGCAGCAATCAGAATTACAGATGGTGAACTGAAAATTAATGACAGTATATCCATCAAAGGACATACGACAGATTTTGAGCAGGTTGTAGAATCAATACAGGTAGAGCATAAAAATGTTGAAAGCGCAAAAACAGGCGATGATATAGGAATAAAAACAAAAGAAAGAGTAAGGGAGGGAGATACAGTTTATTTAATAGAAAAATAAAATTTGCACTTTACAAATTAATTAAATAGAGATGGCCTTACAGGAGTTTCAAAACCTCAATTCCAGCAAAAACCGAGGCCATAAAAATTTATACAGAACACATTTCATAACTTTCCTGTAAAGCCATCAACACAAAATATGGAAAAAACTGATTTTCTGTTTATCTTTTAAGAGGAATTTTTATCGTAAAAATTGACAATAATCTTGAAATTCAAAAACTTAAAAGCAGGATAAAAAAAGAAGAAGTTATTAAAAAAATCAGTAATCGATGTTTTAAGGGTAAGATTTATCTTGTCGGCGGAGCAATAAGGGAATTATATCTCAGGAAAAAACCCGACGATTATGATTTTGTTCTTTCCGACAAGAACGATCTGTCAATTATAGAATCATTATTCGGCAGAGG
>DNFX01000057.1:3498-7294 GCA_003486795.1 Actinomycetota bacterium | reverse complement strand
GCAGCAGTATAAGCATAACAGCTTCAACAGAAAATATTCTTGATATTTATAATTACGGGATTTCAAAAGGAGAAATGTTTACTGATAATGATGTGGCTAATGCCGCTAATGTGGCAGTAATAGGTTCACAGATTGCCGAGGATTTTTTTGGGAGGATTAATCCTGTCGGTGAAACCATAAAGATTGAAAGCAGGAACTTTGAAATAATAGGTGTTCTCGAATCACTTGGGGCAGGCTTGATGGGGATGAATCAGGATGAAGTAATTTATATACCTATTACTACTGCACAAAGCAAACTTTATGGCGGAGATACTTTAAGCACAATAATAGGAGAAGTAGAAAGTGAAGATAAAATAAATTCAGCTATGGAAGAGGTTGAAGATATAATGATGCTTCAGCATGAAATACTTCCGGATGCCCCCAAAGATTTTACGATTAACAGCGCAACACAGATGGTTGAGATGATAAATGAGGTCACAAATACATTTGTAGTAACACTTGCGGCAATTGCTGCAATTTCACTTCTTGTCGGTGGTATCGGTATCATGAATATAATGCTGGTTTCAGTAACGGAAAGGACCAGAGAAATCGGGATCAGAAAAGCAATAGGTGCAAAGAACAAAGACATACTTGTTCAGTTTCTGACTGAAAGTATTGTTCTTAGCATAACCGGAGGAATCATGGGAGTATTATTTGCGTTGCTTATAGTTAAGGTAATTGAATTAACCGGTCTTATGACTGCAATTGTCACTGCAAGTCCTGTAATAATGTCGCTTACTTTTTCAATAATGATAGGGCTGCTTTTTGGAATTATGCCAGCAATGAGAGCAGCAAAGTTAAATCCCATACAGTCCCTTAGGCATGAATGATAAATAAAAAATTTTTAAGAACAGGATAAATTTATCCCTATAAAATGAATTTATATATAATTAATTCTGCTAAAATAAAGAAATGAAAATACTGATTATTGAAGACGAAAGACTTATAGCTGAAGGCATAAAAAAAGGTCTTGAAAACAATCGTTATACTGTTGATATTGCCGGTACCGGCAGGGAAGGATACGGGCTTCTGACTGAATTTGAATATGATCTTGTTATCCTTGATTTAATGCTTCCTGATATCTCAGGAGAAGATTTATGCCGTATGCTCCGGAAAGAAAAAAATAATGCTTTTATTATCATGCTTACTGCAAAAAGAGATATGGAAAACATAATAGAGGGTCTCAATATCGGAGCGGATGATTATATTACAAAACCTTTTGAATTTTCAGAATTACTTGCGAGAATAAGGGCTCTTTTAAGGCGTAATTCTGAAGAAAAAATAAATATTCTTTCTGATTCTGGAATAACAATATATCTTGAAGAAGGGAAAGTTTTTTCCGGAGATAATGAAGCAAGACTCACAAAAAAAGAGTTTATGATACTCGAGTATCTTATAAGAAACAGAAATCAGCTCATTAACCGTAACCAGATACTTGAACATGTATGGGACAGAAACGTGGATATATTTTCCAATATTGTCGATACTCATATCAAAAATTTAAGAAAAAAACTTGGAAGAAATGGTACTGCCATAGAATCAGTTTATGGAGAAGGATATCGTTTTAACAGCAAAAAATAAAAAATCGGTTTAATAAACAAAAACATGAAAAGAAAACTTTCTTTCGGAATAAAAACAACAATATGGTTTGTAATAATAATGTTTATTGCCCTTGCTTTATACTCTGTTCTCCTGGTGACAGTATTCCGTTTTAATTTTGCAGGAGAAAAACATCTTGATTTTCTGAGGAATAATCCTCGTTTTGAAAAAACATTCATAGATAGAATCGAAGAATTTAACAGAGAAGAAAAAGCGCCAAGATTTCTTCCTCCGCTGATGGTTCTTCCCTCACCAACTTTGCTGAAAATCATTTTTTCTATTTCAGGAGGGGTTCTTGCAATAATAATAATATCTACATCAGGCGGGTTCCTTTACTCAAGGAGAATGCTTCAGAATATAAATAATATTACCAATAACGTGAAGGAAATCGATGAAAAGAGGCTCCATCTGAGATTAAATCTTACGGGCAAAGATGCTATATCAAAAATGGCAAGAACTTTTGACCAGATGCTTGACAAGATTGAAAATTCCTTTAACAGTCAGAAAAATCTTATACAGAATGTATCACATGAACTTAATACTCCGCTAACCATAATGAAAACAAATATTGATGTTATTGAACAGAATAAATCTGCAACCAGAAAAGATTATCAGGAGCTTATGCATCTTATAAACAATGAAATAAAAAGACTAACGATGATTACAGATGATCTGCTTATGTTCTCAACAATCGATGATTATCCAGCTGAACAGCAAATGATTAAAGCTGAACTTATATCCATTCTTGACAATCTGGAAAAGCTATTTAAAAACAGGATCGATTCAAAAAGAATTAGCGTTAAAAAAGAATTTGAAAAAGACAGTTTTGAAATAAATTGTTTTCCCAATATGATTCAGCAATTATTATTTAACCTTTTTGATAATGCTGTCAAGTACAGTCCGGAAGGTGGAAGCATAAAGGTAAAAATTTCTGAAAAAAAGGACAATGAAAGAATAATTTTAGAAATTTCAAATGAAAATAGTATTTTAAAGGAAAAAGATATCCCTAAAATATTTGAAAGATTTTTTAAAATAAATACAGACTCAGACGGATATGAAAGTAATCTGAAAGAATTCAAAAAAGAGACAAAAGGTTACGGGCTGGGTCTTGCAATATGTAAAAAGATAACCGAAAGGCATAATGGAACAATTTCAGCGGAACTGACTGATAATGAGAGGACAATCAGCTTCAGAATAGAATTGCCTTATAAAGCACAATAATTATAATTAATTGTTTTTTTACTCCATTTTTTCTTCATTTTTTTATCTTAAAATCATTAAAAAATAAAATTTTAAATTATTTATTATTCTTATTACAGATATATTTCAGGAGGGAAAAATATGCTGAATATGTTACCAGGAGGCATTGCGGGAAATTTTGCCATTTTTATTTTTGCAGGAAGATTCCTGCCTTATCTTATAGGTTTTTTACTTGCTGCAGTAATTGTTTTATGGATATTTTATGGAAGGGATAAAACAAAAGGATTTCTTATTGCAGCAATAATTGTAACTGTTTTATTTTTTATAATTTCGGCGTTTAACTTTTTACCAGCTATGGCTTCAGGGATAAGAGGCGGCAAAGAAATGAAGTTCAGAGAATTTAAAAGACATGAAAAGAATATTTCGTCTATTGAAAATTATCATCAGGGAAACAGCGGAAATGATGTTGCTGTTCCCGGGATGTTTTATATAAAGTAAATAAAAATCAGATAATAATATGGAGGAATAACTCAGAATAATCAATAAAAAAGAAGAAAGTTTGCAATAAAAAGCCCGGATAAATTAAATATCCGGGCTTTTTGAATTATTTTTCTGGTTAATCTGTTTTCCCTGTTATGCATGAAAGAATATAGTTATTTCATGCTTTTCTGATTTCTCTCATAAGATTTGTCATCTCGATTGCAGTCAGCGCTGCCTCCCAGCCTTTGTTACCCTGACTGGTCCCTGCCCTTTCAATAGCCTGTTCAAGTGTATCGGGAGTTATTACGCCGAAGGCAACCGGTATATTCAGATCCAGATTGACTTTGGCAACTCCTTTAATAACTTCACTTGTTATGTATTCATTATGGCTTGTCTCACCTTTCATGACAGAACCGAGACATATAATGGCGTCGTACTTTTTGGATTCCGCCATGATTTTCAAAGTAACCGGTATCTC
>DNFX01000057.1:0-3481 GCA_003486795.1 Actinomycetota bacterium | reverse complement strand
TATCTTGTTACGATTATTCCGAATTTTATTCCTGATGCACTAAGCTGTCCTTCAAATATTTGCATTATTTCCTCCTGTTAAAAATAATTTTTTAAATGATTTATAATATTATTTTTTATTAATCTGAAAATTTATATTTTCTCCTGCATCTGTATTTATATGTCAAAAATCAACATTTTAAAAAATGAAGCATTCTCTGGCTGAAATATCAAAGCATATGCTCCATTTTAATTTTTTTGGTCTTGAGATATCTTTCATTTGTTTTGCATGGTTTGATTTTTATGGGTATTCTTTCAGTAATAGTAAGCCCGTATCCTTCAAGTCCTATTATTTTTTTTGGGTTATTTGTCATGAGATTTATTGTGGTAAGGCCAAGATCTGAAAGAATCTGTGCTCCGATACCATAATCTCTTAAATCTGCTTCAAATCCCAATTCAATATTTGCTTCAACAGTATCAAAACCTTTATCCTGTAATTCATAAGCTTTCATCTTGTTGCACAGCCCTATGCCCCTGCCTTCCTGAGCCATATACAGCAGAACCCCGCTGCCTTTTTTATTAATCATTTTAAATGCCTGATCTAGCTGGTCACCGCAGTCGCATCTGCCAGAACCGAATGTATCCCCGGTAAGGCACTGGGAGTGAACACGTACAAGTACATTTTCCCTGCCTTTTACCTCTCCTTTGACAAATGCTATATGTGTCTCATTATCTATAAGGGATTTATAAGTGATTGTTTTAAAATCCCCCCATTTTGTTGGCAGGATTATTTCTGCCTCTTTTTCTATTAATTTCTCAGTTCTTTTTCTATATTTTATAAGTTCTGCTATTGTAATTATTTTTAAACCGTATTTTTCGGAAAGTATTTTAAGGTCCTCTAGTTTTGCTACTTCTCCATCTTCTCTTAAGACCTCACATATAATTCCTATCGGCCGCATTCCTGCTATCTTAAGAATATCTACTGCAGCTTCTGTATGTCCCGCTCTGTTCAGGATTCCCCCCGGCTTTGAGCTAACAGGGAAAATATGACCGGGTATTGTAAAATCCTCAGGTCTGGCATCTTCTGATACGAAAGCCTTTATTGTATTTAATTTTTCTTTTACTGAAATGCCTGTCCCTTTATTGGCTGATGCATTTATTGACAGAGCCAGAGAAGAACTGGCTGCTTTTCTGCCCGGCATATGGTCAGCTATCAGGGGTATTTTTAATTCATCAAGTCTCTTTTCTTCACAGGGCATATAAATAAGTCCTTTTCCGGTATTGATAAAGAAGTTCAGAGAATCGTGGCTGACTCTTTCTGCTGCCATGAAAAGAACTCCTTCTGTTTCATCTCCTTTACTGTCAACGATAATGCAGACTCTCCCTTCTTTAATATCTTTAATTATTTCTTGTGTAGGATAAAATTTATTTGAATCCATATTCTTTCAGTTTCTCCTCCAGATCTTTATTCTTTTCTTTGGAAATATTTTTTATGTCATTGTTAATGCTCATCATTTTTAAATAATTTATTGCTGCTGAAGAATCAAATGATTTTCTTTCTGATGCAAACAATCCTGACTGACCAGAATATTTTGCCATATTAATGATATATCTTGCCATGAGATCCACTTCCAGATTAACTTTTTCACCCTTATTTCTGAATTTAAGATTTGTGTTTTCAAAAGTGAAAGGTATGACTGCAAAATCCAGGTTGTTTTTAAATACATCCGAAATCGTAAGACTTATGCCATCAATGGATAAAGAACCTTTTGGTGCTGCAAATTCAAGAAGACTGCCTGGTATTTTTATGGTTAGTTTATAAAAATCACCAATCTTTTTAATATCTGCTATTTTACCGGTATCATCTATATGCCCTGTAACAATATGTCCGCCAAGCTTGTCTTTAAGCGATACAGCATCTTCTATATTAACCCTGCTTCCTGCTCTTACAGAATTGAAAGTAGTGGATTTCAATGTTGAAAAAGAAATGTCTGCTTTGAAGCCTGATGAGTTGAATTCTTTTACTGTAAGGCAGCATCCGTTGACTGCAACTGAATCACCCTGTTTTATATCCGACAGGATTTTCAGGCAGCCGATTTCTATTTCAAGCCCTGTATTTATTCTTGCTACTCTTTTTACCAGGCCGATTTCTTTTATTATTCCTGTAAACATGGGTATGCCTCTATTAATAAATCATTTTGTATTTTTTTTATTTTATCAAATTTTAATTTTATGCTTTCAGCCATTTTGTCGATTCCCAAATCATTAAAAATACAATATGGATTATTCCCACCGACAAGTTTTGGTGCAATAAAAAACAGAAACTTATCTATAAGTTTTTCCTTTAAAAATGATGTCAGAAGACCGGGCCCGCACTCAAGTATAACTGAAGTTGTTTCATGTTTTTTTAATAATATTTGCATTATGTCGTTTAAGTCCAGCATTATTTCATTTTTTCCCAAAGGGCCATTGTCTTTTTTGGAATTCTGAATAATGTGTGCTGTACTTATACTCTCTGCTGCATTTACTGCTTCAATATGAACTCCTTTGCTGGAAAGAATATTATATTTTTGTTTATTATTTCTCATACTTTCAGCAGTAGTAAAAATTATAGTTTTTATATATTTGGAAGTATTAACTATGTTAGATTCAGTATCAATATCAAGTCCGGAGTCAATAATTGCTCTTTTGAAACTAAAATAAAGGATCTTTTCTGATTTCATGTCTTTTCCTGAGACAACTATCTCTTTTTTTAAAAATGTTTTTTCGATATTTTTAAAACCATCTTTTTCATATATTTTCATTTTATTGCTGTCTGCAGATTTTCTGGGATATAGAAAAGGGTTGTCTTTAATAACTGTATTTATACCTGTGAGCACACAACCATAATTAAATCTTAATCTTTGTACAAGCATCCTGGATTTTTCATCTGTTACCCATTTCGAATCCCCGGTTTTTGCAGCAAGGTTCCCATCAAGCGTTGAAGCAGTCTTGGCACATATGAAAGGCCTGCTTTTTCTAATATTTGTAAAGAATATTTCATTTAATTTTTCTGCTTCTTTCTGTAAAAGCCCGATTTTAACTTTTATGCCAGCTTTTTTTAACTTTGCAGCACCTTCTCCGTTTATTTTTGGATTCGGATCCAAAACACTTATTATGATTTCGGAGAATTTATTTGAAATTATAGCATCTGTGCATGGAGGAGTTCTTTCATATATAGAACAGGGTTCAAGCGTCACATACATTTTCAGACCTTCCGGCAACCTGCCTCCAAATTTTTTTACGGCATTTTCGATAGCGTTGATTTCAGCATGGTTATATCCTGCAGCAGCATGAAATCCTCCAGATATAAAAACATTGTCTTTAGTTATTACTGCCCCGACCATCGGATTCGGGCTAACAGTCCCTCTGCCTTTTTCAGCAAGCATAAGTGCCATTTTCATAAACTTTCTGTCTTCAGCTGTAAAACTTTCTTTTATCATCTTTAATCTTAAATAGTTTTT
>DNFX01000190.1 GCA_003486795.1 Actinomycetota bacterium | reverse complement strand
TATTCAAAAAGTTGGATTGTAATGACATTCTGTTTATTGATTCATCACATATGATTCGTCCTCAAGGAGATGTCTTATACGAATATCTTGAATTATTACCTGATTTGAATAATGGGGTAATTGTTCATATTCATGATATTTTTTCGCCTAAAGACTATCCAGAAGAATGGGTTATTGGAGATGTGAGATTTTGGAATGAACAATACTTATTGGAAGCATTCCTAACATCGAATAGTCGTTGGAAAATCATTGGCGCACTTAATTTTTTACATCATAACTATTATGAGTTATTAATAGAGAAATGTCCTAGATTAACTCCGGACCGTGAACCTGGTTCATTTTACATTCAAAAACAGGAATGAATCGTGCACAAAACCTTGTTCGGAAAGAGAATATAGTAAGCGTCTATCATTAAAGGCTCAATATGAATCCTAAGATTACTGTTATTATACCTATTTACAATACACAAAAATATCTTAAAAAATGTGTAAATAGTATCCTTTCTCAATCGATGCAAAACTTTGAACTTTTTTTAATTGATGATGGGTCAACAGACGGTTCAGATTTAATCGCAAAAAAATTTGCATTAAAGGATAAACGAATTGAATACATCTGGCAGGAAAACCAGGGGCAGGCTGTAGCAAGAAATATTGGCATTAAGAGAGCCCGGGGTGAGTATATCTCTTTTATTGATAGTGATGACTGGATTGAACCCTTGATGCTCGAAGAAATGATAAGCGTTCTTTCAAAAGACGGATCAGATTTTGTTACTTGCAGATTGAGTTTTTTTTATGAACAGAATCCGGGAAAAACCGATTCAATATATGGTTCAGAATTCAAGATTGATATACTTTCAGGGGAATCAATATTAAGTGATGCTTTACTGGGGAAAAACATAACTAGTTCTTCTGTTAATAAAGTATATCGAACATCTTTTTTACAAACCAATTCAATTTTATATCCGATCAAAGTTAAAAATGAAGATGTTCTGTTTATTATCAAGGTAGCTTCGAAAGCTGTGAAAGCTTCATTTCTTAACAAAGTTTATTATCATGCGTTGATACGAGAAGGAAGTACTACAATAAAATTGACAGCGGAAATACTTAATACAACAATATATTCTCTTAAGCTTGAAGAAAATTATCTTAGAGAAAATGGTTTTTATGAAAAACATCAAACTGGACATGAAATCCATTATATTATGCTGATTAATTATTTATTGGTACGTGCCCCGGCCCGGGTAAGTGATATAAAAAAATGGTATAGCATAATAGAACAATCTGATTATTATTCATATTTGAAAAAAAATGTTTTTAAAATATCTATCGTTCATTTAATATGCGGAATAATTTGCCGGTTTCATTTATTATGTACTTTAAAACCAATCAGCAGGAAATTATATTGAAAAGGGACGGTAATTAATATGAGATATAAAATGACTTTCAGTGGTTTTTTATATTTACTCATTTGTTTTTTACGTTCGCGCGTTTTTTATAAAAATGCCAGGCTTATCAGGTTTCCTTTTGATATAAGAGGGGAAAAAAATATCTCCTGGGGTAAAAATTTTACAACCGGCCGCGGATGCAGGATGGAGGCAGTTTCTTCATCATCCGAATGTACAGTTATAAAAATTGGTGAAAATTTCCAGATGAATGATTATTGTCACATAGCTGCATATAATAATGTTGCTATAGGCAATAATGTATTAATTGCAAGTAAGGTTTATATCAGCGACTGTCTGCATGGAAGCTATGACGGTAACGATCAAAGTGATCCTGTGACACCACCGCAATTAAGGCCGCTTTCATATAAACCTGTTGTTATTGAAGATAATGTATGGATAGGTGATAATGCTGTAATTCTCCCGGGAGTTACAATAGGTTTCGGAGCAATTATTGCAGCCTCTGCTGTTGTAACAAAATCTGTTCCTGAAAAAACAATTGCCGCAGGTATCCCTGCAAAAGTAATTAAGCGATTTGACGAAACAACAAAAAAATGGATAAAAATATAAATACCGATAATATACTTACATCAAAGCAGCATACTTTCGTTGTATGTGTCTATAAAGAGAGTAAGTATCTTGAATCCTGTATCGATTCACTTAAAAAACAAAGCCTGCCTGGTAATATAATTATAACAACTTCCACTCCAAATGATTTTATACTCAATATTGCAAAAAAATATAATATAAAAGTAATAATAAATAAAAATAGTTCAGGAATCGCCGGTGACTGGAATTTCGGATATAGTCAAGCTGATTCCAGTTTAGTAACCATTGCACATCAGGATGATATTTATGAATCTGAATATCTTTCTGAATTACTGAAGAAAGTTAACAGAGTAAAGAAACCGTTGATCTATTTTACAAATTATTATGAAATACGCGGGGCGAAAAAGGTATACAGCAATTTGCTTTTAAATATTAAAAGAATAATGCTGTTCCCTCTTAAGATTCATCTTTGCATATCAAGTATATTTTTACGGCGCTTGATATTATCATTTGGTTCTCCTGTTTGCTGCCCCTCTGTTACCTTTGTTAAAAATAATTTACCTGATCAAATTTTTGTGCATCAATACCGCAGTAATCTGGATTGGCAGGCCTGGGAAAATATTTCAAAATATAAAGGAAGTTTTTTATATAATTCAAGATGCCTTGTCGGACACCGTATACACGCAGAATCAGAAACATCGAATATACTTAATGATAATATCCGTAGTGCAGAAGATTATGAAATGTTTTGTAAGTTTTGGCCGCCGTTAATTGCTAAAGCATTATTAAAAATATATAAATTAAGTCAAAAAAGTAATAAACTTAAAAAATGATTTTTATAAATGGAGTTCATCAATGAAAACTCTGCTGATCATCCCGGCATATAATGAATCAGAAAACATAGAAAGAGTAGTAAATAACCTGATTCAGAATTATCCTCAGTATGATTATATTATTATAAACGATTGCTCAATGGACAGTACTCCTTTTTTATGCAAAAAAAATGGATTTAACTATATAGATTCGCCTCTGAATCTTGGAATCGGCGGCTGCGT
>DNFX01000262.1:351-8030 GCA_003486795.1 Actinomycetota bacterium | reverse complement strand
TATTGAAGGAGCGACAAGATACTGCGGATGGGGGAGTATTCTGGAAAACTTTGCTAAAGAAAAAATACTTGCATCATACTTAAGCAGGTAATACTTTAAAAATTTCCAGAGATTCAGATCAGGTTTGGAAAGATCAATATGGCATCTCCAGATCCATTTATTTTTATTTTTTTTATTGAAATGACTTATTATGGGTAGAGGCTGAGGATCATGAATAAATACAAAGTCTTCACTAAATTCAAATTTTTCCGAATTTTTTTTATTTATTTCGAGGTAATGGTCAAGTATTTCTCTGGTGAAACATATTCTCTGACCCTGAAGAGCATTATGTATATTTTTTGTTGTATTAAAGAAATCACTATCACCGCTTATCGTTTCCCACTTTGTATGTACATCAAGCTCATTTAACAAAGGAACAAGTCTGTGAAGTATCTCTGCAACTCCGCCGCCGTCCTTTGTTGAATTGACCATAATTACTTTCTTTTTCTTAAGGTTCAGTGCAAGTGACTTAAGCTGTTCTATATATTTTTTCCCTACGACATCTGCATAATCATTTAATCTGTTCATGGTCTTTTAAACTGTGATTTATTATTGATAGTATTTTTTCTCTGGCTTCAACAAGACTGTAAAAATAAAAGTCAATTTCTTTCAGGTCCTCTGCAATTCCAGTCTCTGCCAATTCTTCCCTGAGCCAGGAAGAAAAATCATCTTTTTCTTTATTATTATTTCTTTTCCTTGATTCATAAAAATGGTAATAGATCGAACCAAGGGGAGCCTGTTTTATACATTTGTAAAATTCGGCCAGATTTGATGCACTCATATCAAGTCTGAATATTATTGTTGTAGAACTTGAGAAATAAAATTCAAAACCGGGTCTTACCCATGGAATTGTTACAAGATCCCATAAATGTTCTTCTATTATTTCCATTAAGGCGATTTTGGCTTCACTGACATTATTAAAATCGTAAGGATCAAAATTAGCAAACTTTTCAGCAAGAGCCATATCCTCCAGAGAAGTCGCTGCCCATTGTGCAAAATCATTGGGATATTCTACTACCTTGAACTCATGCTTAAATGGAGACTGATATAAATGATGAAAAACAACCCTGTCTTCTGATTCTTCAATTATATTTAAAAATTCTTTTAAGTTTGAAGCTTTCTGCCCCGTAGGACTTATCAGCATGACACAATTATAAAATTCGAAGTCTTTTATCTTTTTTATTTTCATATAAGTAACTTATCATATTTTCTGAGTTTTTCAAAATCTGCCGGGTTTTAATAAAAGCTGTTTTGTTATAATATATAAAAGTAATTTGTAATAATACTATTTAAAATTTGTTTTCGCAAGAATCATGAATGAATACCTTAAAAACAAAAGATTACTGATTGTTTCAAACAGAGTACCTTATTCCGTGAATAAAATCGAAGGTAAAGTAATCTTAAAAAAAACAGTGGGCGGACTTGTAACTGCCCTGGATCCGTTATTGCAAAGAACAGGAGGTTTGTGGATAGGGTGGAGTGGTGTTTCAGGAGCCAATAAGGAAATAGGGGATAAGGTAAAGATAAAAGGAGAAAATGAGCATAAAGGTTATGAGTTAAAATTTGTGAGACTTAATGAAAATGAGATTAAAGATTATTACGGAGGTTTTTCCAACAGGACTATCTGGCCTCTTTTCCATGGTTTTTTGTTCCAGAGTTATTTTGATCATGATTACTGGAAAGCTTATAACAGGATAAATAAAAAATTTACAAATGAAATAATATCGATAATGGAAAAAGATGATATTATCTGGGTTCACGACTATCATCTTATGCTTGTTCCTGAATTAATAAAGAATCATAATGAAAAATCAAAAATAATTTTCTTTTTACATATACCATTTCCAAATTATGAGATTTTAAGCGCGCTGCCATGGAATAAAGAAATAATAAAGGGCCTTTTGGGGTGCGATATAATAGGTTTTCAGACAAAAAAAGATGCTATAAATTTTCTGGCAGCATGTAAGGAAATATTAAAACTTAAGCCGGACTTTAATGAATTCAAAGTCAGCTATGATAAAAGGATTGTTTATGTCAAAGAATTTCCTATAAGCATAGATTATAATAATTTTAAAAAAATTGCAGAAAAGAAAGAAAAATCCAAGTTTATTAAAAATATAAGGGAATGTTCAAGAAACACACGATTTATATTAAGTGTTGAAAGACTTGACTACACAAAAGGCTTAAAAGAAAGATTCAGGGCGATAGAAAGATTTTTTGACAAATACCCTTATTACCTTAGAAAGGTAGTTTTTATTCAGATTGCAGTGCCTACCCGGACTAAGATACAGGAATATGAAAGATTTAAAAAAGATATTGACGAGATGGTAGGCAGAATAAACGGGAAATTTGCAGAAGGGTTATGGGCTCCCATAAATTATATCTATAAATCATTAAGTCAGGAAAAATTGGTGTCCTACTATAAATTATCTGATATATGTCTGGTAACTCCGTTAAAAGATGGGATGAATCTGATTGCCAAAGAATATATTGCATCAAGATCCGAAACAGATAGCGTTCTGGTATTAAGCAAATTTGCCGGAGTTGCGCAGGAGTTAAAAGACTATGCTATAATGGTGAATCCTTATGATATTGAAGAAGTTGCTGACAGTATAAAACAAGCACTTGAGGCTGATATATCTGAAAAAAGAAATAAATTTAACAAGCTCCGTGAAATAGTTAAGGAAAGAGATGTTTTTTACTGGCTTGACAGTATAATGCATTCATTCATAGAGCTGGTATGCAAAAATAAATAAAAAATATTCTGGTTAGTGATTTATGAAATATTCAGAAATAATGTTAAAAGAATAAAGATCTTATACAGTGATATATTTACTAGAAGAGCTTGACAGTGTTTTAAAATACATATCATCATTTGAAAGAATCCTTCTTTTTTCTGACTTTGACGGCACACTTGCCAGAATCAGAAAAGATCCGAAAAGTGTAAAGCTGTCAAAAAAAGGGCAGCACATCCTGAATAAAATTATCGGGAATAAAAAAATAATAGCCGGAATTGTTTCAGGAAGAAAAATCGTTGAGCTCGAGGCTTTTCTTGGCACTCAGATATCTGGGAATATAAACCTGTTCGGCTGCCATGGTTCTGAAATAAAATTCAAAGGCTCAGATATCTTTGTTGCAGAAGAGGCTCAAAAAGCTAAAAAATCATTTGAGCCCATAATGAATTTTATCATAAATAAATATGATAAAATAAGAGGGCTCGTTTTTGAAAAGAAAGAAAATTCATTTGCAGTTAATTACAGAAATATTAAATATTCTGATAAAGATAAAATTACTGTTATAAAAAATGATTTTAATGAAATAACAGACAGATATCCAGTCAGATTGCTTGATTTAAAAAAAGTTTTTGAAGTCGTACCGCTTGATGTGGATAAAAGTCTGGCAATAAAAGCTACAATGGTTAAGTATGGAAAAATACTTAAACCATATACCCAATTAAAGATTTGCATAGGTGATGACATAACAGATGAAAATCTTTTTCTTAAGAATAATGATGGAATCAACGTAAAGATAAGCCCTGTAAATAATCAGGATACACATGCCAGATTTTTTTTAAAAAATTTAAGTGAAAATTATATTTTCCTGAATAAAATTTCAGAAATTAAATGATGCCGCTTAAATAAAATTTTTTCTTCTTACTGCCTTATAGTAAAGATTGTATTCATTTTTAAAATTTTTAATGCTATTATTGCAAATTGCATCTGATATAATTTAAAAACTTTTTATTAATGTAAGGAAAAATGTTTAATTTCAATATTGATATTCTGATATGGTCACTTATTATTTTTATTGCAATAATGGTGCAGGTTCTTGTGGGTACCGTAAGACTGATAGTTATGGTAAAAGGCAAAAAAACTTTGTCGATAATCATAGGTTTTTTTGAATCAGCTATTTCAATAACAATAACTATAACCATTGTTTCAAATGTAATAAAAGCCGGTATGAATATATTTATTATTTTGTTTTATTCGATCGGTTTTGCCCTCGGTCTTTTGCTGGGTATGCTTATATCGAGAAAAATTTCCAGGGATATGTTGAGCATAAATATCATTACCAGGATTTCTGAAGTAAAAATAGAGGATGTATTAAGAGAAAATGGCTTTGGTGTTACGGGATTTACCGGCAGCGGAAGAGATGGTGAGTTAAAGATTTTAAATGTTATCTGTGCAAAGAATAATCTATTCAAACTTAAAAATATTGTAGACAAAATCGATCCCAAGGCTTTGCTTGCAAGCCATACTCTTGAAAATCTCAGTGGTGGTTTTATTTATAACCTGAGAAACAGGATTCAGTAATAAATCTTTCTGCAAATTCATTCATATAAATCCTTCGATTTAAAAAAATCAGTAATATATGTTATGGTATATGATAATGTTTAAATATTTTAAAAATAAAAAATAAGGGGTTGATCAAATGGCTGGCTTAGCAGCAGTACTTTCTGATACTAAGAAAAAAGATAACAAAACAAGGGAATTGCTTTCCCTGTTATCTCAAAACATTTCGCACAGGGGACGGAAAACCAAACTGACAAAAGACATAAATGGTATTAAAAATGGTTGCGCATGTCTTCTTTCCAATTACAGTATAGAACCGGAATCTCTTGAAAACAATGATGGCAGTTTTACATTTATAGATGGAAGAATTTATAATCTCGATTTATTGATGAACAGCCAGAATATATCCGGCATTCAGAAGAGTGCAGGTGATTCACAAAAGTTTTCACTGCTTTTCAGGAAAATGGGAACCAGGCTTTTCCCTCTTCTTGAAGGTTCTTTTGCCATACTGCATTCTGATTCTGAAGGAAATGTATATGCATTAAGAGATTTTATCGGAAGAAAACCTTTATATCTTGCAGCAGGCAGAAAAGAAAATTTAATAATGATTGGATCTGAAATAAAAGTTTTTAGGGATATTGGAAACGATTTTATAATATATGAACTATGTCCTGGTAGTTTTATAAAAAATACTGACAAACAGGTAGATTTCAAGAGGCTTGATAATAACTGTATAACAGCGAAAGAAGAAATAAGTCTCGGAGAATCTGTTGAAAATATTGACAGATTTTTAAATGCAGCAATTGAAAAAAGACTTTCAGGCAAATCTTTGAAATATGGTGTATGGCTGAGCGGGGGTCTGGATTCAAGCATAATAGCTGCTATTATGAAAAACTATAAAGATGAAATCTATACTTATTCTGTAGGATTTGATAATTCTCCCGATATAATATATTCAAGAAAAGTTGCGGAACATATTGGCTCAAATCATCAAGAATATAATCTTGATATTAACGAGATATTTAAAAACATTCCTGAAGTTATATATACACTGGAATCCTTTGATGCCCCGCTGGTGCGAAGTTCAATTGGTAATCTTATAGTATCAAAAATATCATCAGAATCAGATATAATATTTTCAGGTGAAGGAGGAGATGAAGTATTTGCCGGATATAATTATTTCCTTGATATGAATTCAGATGATTCTGTACAGGAAGGACTATATAGTGCAATCAATAGCCTGCATAATACTGCCCTTCAGAGAGTAGACAGGTTTGCAAATAAATATTCAGTAGATGTAAAGCTACCATTACTGGATGAACAGCTTATTGACTATTCACTTGGAATACCGGCAGAACTAAAGATTGACAAGAAGAAGAATGCTACTAAAAATATTCTGAGAAAAGTTGCTGAAAAATACCTCCCTGAAGACGTTGTATGGAGGACCAAAGACAAATTCTGGGAAGGTTCAGGCATATATGACAAACTTAAAAATAAAATAGACGGGATAATATCGGATAAAGAATTCAGAGACAATAATTTATTGAAGGATGGCTTTAAATTACGGAATAAAGAAGAATATTACTACTATAAGACTTTTACAGGTTTTTTTCACGATATAGATTATTCCAGATTTCTTTCTTTTACAGAAGATTTCAATTAATATTGTAATTTATTTTGATTTAACTTTCTTTTATGTATATTATCAATCAGAATATATAGATTTATAATGTAATATATTGAGAATATCATAATATAGTCAGATTTAGATAAATTGGATAGCCAGATATTAAAAGCTCTTGCTTTGACAACTTTAGCAGGACTTTCAACTACAATCGGTAGCCTTATTGGTCTGATAGCCAGAAAAGAAAACCCCAGATTCATAAGCTTTGTTCTGGGTTTTACTTCTGGAGTCATGATGGGAATTTCTTTTTTTGAGCTTCTTCCTTCCGGATTTGAAGAAATCGGATTTTTAAAAGCAAGCATTGCATTTGTTGTCGGATTTGTTTTTATTTTTCTTATTGACACCCTTATACCTCATGAGTACATGGGACAGAAGGAAAGAAGTGAAAAAAATGACCAGAATAAAAAATTACTCAGAACGGGACTGTTTACTGCTCTGGGAATAGCGATCCATAATTTTCCCGAAGGAATGGCTTCTTTTTATTCAACTATTCTGGATACAAGGATAGGAATTGCTATTGCAGTGGCTATAGCTATTCATAATATACCTGAAGGCATTGCAGTATCTGCTCCGATATATAAAGCAACCGGTAGCAGGAAAAAAGCTTTTCTTTTTTCTTTTCTGTCAGGAGTTATTGAACCGGTAGGAGCAGTACTTACGGCATTTATACTTTTNNNCTGCTGCCGGTATCAAAATCGCTTGTTCACAGCCATCTTCCAATTGTTAGTTTTATAACAGGTCTTATTGTAATGATTACCAGCCTTGTTTTAATTAAATAAAATTTTTATCAGCAGGAGTTTAAAAAATACAGATTTTATAAAAAATAAAAAAACTGGAGAAAAGAAATGATAAAAAAATTTTTAACGTTAGTAATTATGCTGGTCTTTGCATTATTGATGACTTCATGTATAAGTGAAGAAGGTAAAAAAAATGAAATAACCGATAATAATTCTGCAACATCCAGCCAGACCACAGTTATTTCTGAGGAAACCGAAAAGGAGAACATACAGACTACCGAAACAACAATAGCAGATGATGAAAAAAAAGATTTGGAAATAAAAGAAACAAATCCTGCGGAAGGGGAATATTTTGTTTATGCAATATTAAAAAATATTGATAAGCAGAATAATACCATAACTGTAGAACAACTTATAAATGAACCTAATGAAAAAGAAATCCAGCCGGACGTTGTTCTCAGTGATGAATGCCAGATAATTAAGATAGTTTTGGAGAAGTCTACCGAGAAAGAGACTTTTACTGAGATCAGTCTTGACGATATCGTCATAAATAGCGAAATAGGAATCATATTCAGATCAGATAATACTGCAAGAGCAGTTATACTGCAGGAAATAAAATAGCTATATCAGTAACTATTTCTTTTAATATTCTTGATAGAACAATTAGCCTTTCAGCAATAAGTTCATCATCATTGCTCAGGGCTTGTCTGAATAATTGTATATCCTCATCGATTTTTTCATTAGAGGTGCATACAGAAATTATAAAATAAAAGATTTAAACAAAACCAAGTTACCAAACTAATAAATTACTAATTTACTAAATTACCAAGTAATTATATCGTCGAATAATATAAGTCAATATTTTTTTAATTGCTTTTTAAAAATAATTATAAGATTTAAAGATTTGTTTGTTTATGTTAAAATTCT
>DNFX01000262.1:0-229 GCA_003486795.1 Actinomycetota bacterium | reverse complement strand
CAGTATCCAAATACTTTCTGGAGTTTCCAGGGTATTCTTAAATTCATTAATAAGAAAGCAGCTTTTCCTCCTCTCGGATTGCTGACTGTTGCAAGCCTGCTGCCTCCTGACTGGAATAAAAAACTGACAGACCTTAATGCAGGGAAGTTGAAACCTAAGGATATTATCTGGGCTGACCTCATCTTTATCAGCGCAATGTCTGTTCAATATAACTCAGCTAGGGAAATCA
>DNFX01000266.1 GCA_003486795.1 Actinomycetota bacterium | reverse complement strand
CCAATTCCTCCAAGTATACCTATTATCTTGATTACTATTTCATTTTTAAGATAATTTATAAGCCCGAAAAGAAAAATTACCAGTATCGAGAGTTCAGCAATTGCATGACCTATCACTATAAAAAAAGAAGCCCAGAATCCTTTCTGTGCAACACGTGTAACTACAAGTGTAAACATCGGACCCGGAACCAGTGCCCCTGAAAAGCCAACTATCATGGCACTGAAAAAAAGTTGTGTCAGTTCGAGCGCAATATTCATATTTAACTGTAACAAATATTTTTTTCTTTATTTAAAAATCAACATTGTATATCAATTATCTTTTAAAATATATTTATTGCATAATAACAATATAAAATTCAATTAAATTTTTTATTTTTATCAGAAATAATATTGACAAGGTTTTTTTTAATTGCTATATTAATAATTGTCTTAGAACAGGAGGCAACCTCTCGAAACAGAAGAAATTTTGAAACGAAAGAATTGAAAGAGTACACTGATTTTGGAAAAGTCCCTGAGAAAAGTTCTAAGAGAAGCTCCGAGATGTTTAGTAGCCTAAGGTGCAAACTAAGGTAAAAGATAACTCGGAGTTTTTTTATTTTCCTCTATTATTTTCATGTTTTTATTTTTATTCTTTTAATTGAAATGTAATGATAAAAGAGTAAAATTAAATAAATTAATTTTTAAAAAATTTTTATTTCGAAATTAAATTTATAAGTAAGGATGAAAAACTAATGGAAAATCTAAACCACCCCGCTTATGCTTTCTTTCAGGGAAAAATAGTACCAATTGAAGAAGCCAGAATTGATATAAGAACAAGTGCTCTTCAATATGGAACAGCAGTATTTGAAGGTATAAGAAGTTACTGGAATGAAACTGAAAAATCGAACTACATTTTCAGGATTAAGGATCACTACAAAAGGTTCTTTGAAAGTGCAAAGACCATGATGCTTAAAATAAATTATTCCATAGAAGATCTTTGTGATTACACAATCGATCTCTTGAAAAAGGAAAATTATACAGAAGATTCCTATATCAGACCTTTTGCTTATAACAGTGATACAAATATCGGTCCGAAACTTAATAAAGATCCCCAGGACCTTTTCATATATTCACAACCTCTGGGAGAATATCTTGATCTTTCAAGAGCTTTGAAAGTCTGTGTATCATCATGGGCAAGAATTCCTGATAACTGCATACCCCCCAGAGCAAAAATATCAGGGAGCTATGTCAATGCAGCACTGCAAAAAACAGATGCACTGATAAACGGCTATGATGAAGCTCTCACTTTATCTTATGGAACAAGTTTTGTTTGTGAAGGAAGTGCAATGAATTTTTTTATGGTTAAAAACGAAGCACTTTATACCCCGCCTGTAAGCAATGATATCCTTGAAGGTATTACAAGAAACACAGTCATTGAGCTATCCAGGGAAGAACTTGATTTACCTGTTATAGAAAGACAGATAAGCAGAACTGAACTTTACACTGCTGATGAACTTTTTTTCTGCGGGACAGGTGCACAGATAGCTCCCATAGGTAATGTTGACGGCAGAATAATCGGAGATAATAAAATCGGTAAAATAACAAAAAAAATCCAGGATATCTATTTTCTTGCAGTAAAAAACAAAATTAAAAAATATTCCAAATGGTGTACCAAAGTAGTTTGATAATAACTGCATTATCTGCAAATTGAATAATAACCGCATCTGTTGCATTCATTTTCTGACATGCACTCAAATCTATGGGAAATTATTCCGGAAATTGCCTGCATTATCTTTATTTCAAACTCATTTCTTAAATCCAGATTCAGCATATTTTTATCAGCATCTCCACTATAAAGATAAAATATATATCCCGTAATTTTATCAATGGGTACTTTAAAATATTCTGCAGCGGCAATCAGGTAGAAATTAATCTGATTTCTGTAATATTTATCGCTGGAATTATTCTTCTTTTCTCCTGATTTGTAATCATAAATATCCAAAAAACCATTTTTAAGCAAATCTGCTCTGTCCAGCTGACACCTTATGAAAAAATCGCCGATTTTCCAGTAAAAAAGTTCCTCAAGAAAAATCCGCTCTGTTTTCCTGAAATCCAGAACATTATGTTCAAATAAATTGAGAAGACATCTTCTTAATTGTTCATTTTTTATCTGTTTTATTTCTTTATTATAGTCTTTCAGCAAAATAAGATAATCTTCATAATTTCTTTCTCCGTTTTCACATACAGTGATAGTTTTAAATAAATTATTACTTATATCTGCAATAAGTTTGTGCATCTTCGTACCAAATTCAGAACTTTTTTTATCTGAGTTTTCAGGAATATTAATCAAATACCTTAGTTTATAAAGTCTGGGACAATTAATATACGTCAGTAATTCTGTCATTGTAAAAAATCTTGGTTTGATTTGATTAACTAAATTGCAGGTCTCCTCTTTTGTGACAGGCATTTCAATATTCTTCGCAGAAAAATTACTTACATCTTCAGATAATTGTTTTTCCAGATTAATCAGGTTTTCTTTATCAGCAAATCCTGCAGATGAAATTATTTTTCTCTTTAAAGCAGGCCTCTTTAAATTTTCTTTTTCAGGATTCTTTTTATAAAACTCAATTTTCTTTATCAGCATTTCAAATTTATTTAATGCTTCTTTAGTTTTATTAAGATTTTCC
>DNFX01000145.1 GCA_003486795.1 Actinomycetota bacterium | reverse complement strand
GCACTGAATATGGGAATGGAAAAAGAGCAGATAAAAAAAATTCTTGAAGGAGACATGGGAAGCGTCCCTGAAGATGAAACAGAAGCTCTTATTTTTGCCCAGCATTATGCTGATATGATCGGCAATTACGACCAGAAGGCATGGGAGCGCATTAATGCTATTTATGGAAATAGCAGAGCTAATGCGATTCTGGCATATATAAGAGCAATAATGGTCGGCAATGCACAAGGAAATATTTTTGGCGCCTTTAAATCCCGCCTGGCTGGCAGGCCAGAGGCGAACAGTACTTTTATAAAGGAGATTTCTGTTATTCTGGCTGATATTTTTATTATGCCCTTTTTAATGTCCAAAGCTATTTTATTTCTAGCGGCGAGAGGCGTGCAGAACAAGAAGACAGCATTAAAAAAAATTTAAAAAGAGATCATGCATTTTTTGAATCTGATTATAGGGGTTGAATTCTTTTAGAATCTACCTTCTGCCTATGCAGTCTTTACGCGGACATATGTCGCAGGCAACTCTTGTCTTGTCTATTTTATCAATCGGACCGAATCCGTATACTCCTGAAGATGATTTGAAAGGAACCATGAGGTAACTTTCATTTAATCTTACTCCTATTTTGCTGCCGTCTATCATTGAAAATATTTCTTTCTGCTCCTCAATTGTCCATTTATACTGACCGGGAGAATAATTACAGGTCGAACCCCATCCCTTTTCTCTGATACCTTCCTTTTTTATTATTCCGGCAGTGTAGCTTCCCAAAACTACGAGTAATTCTGTAGTTATTGCATCCATAACTATTGTGGCAAGCAAATCCCCGCTTTCATTTACACTTTTTATTATATCGTCTGTTCTGCTGCCCAGAGTATAAATAAAAATAGTTGCTGTTTCTGAGCCCCTGAGTATCTTTGATATATTAGGTCCGGCAAAAATATTGCCAGTTTTGAAATAAACTTTGTCTTCTTCTACTTTTTCAATCACAAAATTTGAAAAAACTGCTTTGGGTTCGATATTTCTGATACAATCCGTTCTCTTTTCATCAAGCAGCTTTTCCAATTGAGGGTTTAATCTTCCACCCATTAATTTTGAAAGAAAATCACTCCCAATTGTTTCAGGGATTTCAAGTTTTATTTTATCAAGAATTGTCATTTTTTTATTTTCTTAGCTTTTAATTAATCAAGACGCAAAATATCTGTTTTTAAAAAAGATATTATATCATTTGATTTATGTAAATAAATATTTTAAATGTCTGTTGTCAAAGATGGTTTAAAAGAATGATAAAAATGTTATAATTCCAATATGTCTTGCAATAAATATAGGTCACGTAAATATAACCGGCCTCACAGCAATATAGGAATATAGTTTTTATACAATATGTTTGAAAATAATTATTACAGATATACGGACAGCAATTATCAAAGAAAAATTTCCTGGGCATATTTTGCTCTTATAATTATCAATACCATATTCGGACTTCAGATACTCAGTTCTTTTTTCTCTCTTCTTGTTAATTTTTTTCGCGAAAGGCCCTCAATCAGTCTTTATCATGTGGCAATCTATGCATTTGTTACATTTGCAATAGTTTTTCTGGCTGGTTTTTTATTTAAAACTATAGAAAAGAGAAGGCTGTTCCTAATCCTTATTTTCGCTCTGTGTATCGCAAGATTTATTATACAGATTAGTAGAAAAGGACCTGTATCTCTTTTTGTTTCTGCCCTGGGGACCGTAATATGGATTACAAGTATCATTTTCCTGATTTCTCTTGTGCAGCAGAGAAAAATAAAACTGTTCTTTACTTTTTTTCCTGCAATACTTATCGGATTTGCAATAAATACCGGTCTAAGTGGTCTTTTTGGAACATGGGATGTCATCTGGAGAGGGAATAACACAGTTATATTTTTAATATTCTTAATAATAGTTGCACAGATGATTCTTGCAGTAAAAGTCAGCAATGATATTAAAATCGAGGGATATTATAGCGACGGCTCAGGTTCTGTTTTTTATTCACTGATTTTCTTTATGCCTTTTGTTTTTTTGCAGCTTTACCAGTTTCAGAATATAGCTGCGCTAAATGCCCGTGCAGGTTTTGTAACCATTAATTCTTTGGGCCTGATAACTTTTTCAAATTTTCTGGCTCTTGTATTTGTTTATCTAATTGAAGTAAAAAAAATAAGGATAACTTTGACAATAATTGCTGCAGTGATTTTTATTCTTTCTTTCTGGCCAGAAGTTTCCGGAACAATATATCTGTTGCAGATTATTTTCGGCAATATTGCCGGATGGTGGCTTCTGCTTTTACTTTTAAATAAAGCGGCATCGAGGCCATCCCGGAAAATACCGTGGAAAAATTGTTGCGCCCTATCTGTCAGCGGGATATTGTTGTTTGTTTTTGCTTTTACATATTACGGAAGCTATGATATAAATCTGCCACTGAAAAGCTGGATGATACCAGGTATTGCTGCACTTGTTATTTCCATTTCTTCATTAATAGCTGCTTTCCCGGGGACATCTCTGAGAAAGGTTTCTTCTGACAGGAGCGGAAC
>DNFX01000191.1 GCA_003486795.1 Actinomycetota bacterium | reverse complement strand
AGACCGTATACCTCTTTGTATTTTTCAAACTTTTCCATATATTTTTGTCTGATTGCCTCATCAGGAATAAATTCGTCTTTGATTTTTACAAACTGTGATATCGCTTCAGATAAAGTAAACTTTCTTGTTCCAAGCCCAGCAAGCATCATGGTAGCAAGACAGCCTGCTTCAGTTATATCCATTCTGAGTATTCTTTTATTTGCAATTGAGGCTTTTAATTTCAGCTCAAAGTCAGATTTTGCGCCGCCTCCTACTGCCCTGAGTTCAACAATTTCAACACCACTTTTACCTATCAGCTCCATATTAAAGCATATTTCAAAAACAAGACCTTCAATTAATCCTTTAAATATTTCATTCTTATCTGTGTCAAGATTCAGCCCGATTATTGAACCTTTGGAAATCGGATCAAGATATGGTGTTCCTGAAGCAGAAAAATATGGAAGTGTATAAAGACTTGAAGGTTCAAAATCAAGCTTTGAGGATATCTCCCTGATTGCATTATTATCTCCTGCTGTAAGATTATCTCTGAACCATTTAACCACACTTCCGCTTGACATATTGTAAGCAAGTGAAACATATTTGCCATCAACTGCATGTGCCTGGCAGCCGAAATTGTTTTTTAGCATGTCCTGATTTGTTATCGCATCTTCCATACATATAGTTACACACTCAACTGTTCCCATTCCGTCTGCAGCAATACCTCCTTTTACTGCACCCACTCCGAGTGCCGCGCAAGGCTGGTCATGTGCCCCCGTTACTACAGAAACCTTATTTTGGAATCCGAGCTGTTCAGCTATTTTACTGTCAATATATCCGATTTCAACTGCTGAAGGAGAGGGAACTGAAAAAAGTTCCGGATCTATTCCAAAAGTGTCAAGTATGTCAGTTCTCCATTTCTTTTCTCTTACATCAAAAAAAAGTGTCCTTGATGCAAGAGCATGATTAATGCGGGTTTTTGTGATTCCCAGCTTGTGGAAAAACAAGTCTTCAGTAAAAAGCAGCTTTTTTGTCTTTTTGTATATTTCAGGAAGGTTTTTCTTTACCCACATTATTTTATTTAAGGGACAGATATATCCCGGAGGGTATCCGGTTATTTCAAAAAGCTCTGTAGCAGAGTATTTTTCCAGAATCAGATCCACTTCTTTTGAACTTCTTGCATCTGTGGAATAGATAGTATTATAAAGAATATTCCCGGCAGAATCTATCGGAGTAAAACTTTCACCAACTGTCGAAACAGCCAGAGCAGTGACAGGGTCTTTTTTGACGGCGGGATCATTATTTACTTTTTTAAGAACATCAAAGACTTTTGACCACTGATCCCGGGTATCAAACTCAACCCAGCCCGGATTTGGGAAAACCAGATTATATTCCCTGTAATCACTTGCCAGTATTTTTCCCTCTTCATTAAAAGCAATTGCTTTCGTTCCTGTTGTTCCTATATCAATTCCCATTAAACTCATAGCTACCTGCCTTTAAATATATGTTTCTAATCATTATTCATATAATAAATTACAAAAAAAGTATTTTCTATTTAACCAGCTCTTTATATTTAATTGCATCCTCTCTTGAAAAAACATTTCTCCTTGTAGGTGCATATCCTATTGTAAAATCTTTTTTCTCAAACATTTATCATCCTTTGCCAAGTTTTTTATTTTATATCAACACTGATATTCCGAGTCCAAGTCAGTTTTGCCTTAATTATATCCATGTATGATTCCGTGTAAATCATACTGACTTATTAAATAAATTATAAAGGCACCCGTTTTCTTTATCCACAGGGATTACTGCTTCTCTCTGACAGGATAATACGGGTGCCCTTACTTCGCCTTTGGAAAGCTTGTCAGAATCAAGGTGCTCCTAAAAATTAAAGATTCCAGTAATCTGGAAGATATACTTTTTCTCCACCGGACATGGCCGAAAGATGACCGCAAAGTCCGGCGCTTGTCCAGTTTGCTGCTTTCTCTGCATCTATCGCCGAATCACGATTTTCAACTATTGCCATAATAAATTCATGAACCATGTGAGGATGTGAACCCCCATGTCCTGATCCCTGAATGAATGAGAGGTGGGATTTTTCTTCTTCATCCATTACTTCCATTGAACGTGTGAATTTTGCGATTTCTTTCGGGAGCATATCACCTGTATCAGGTATTTTTACTCTTTCTGCATCTTCTTTGCCAAGGAAAAGTATGGGGTCTTCACCATCAAGTCTGTTCCATTCAAATGCAAGCTTGTTGCCGTATGCATCAAAACTCTCGATATATTGTCTGACTGTATCATAAAGAGATCTGGTTACTTCACCGGCAAGATCACTGTCTTTAAATTTCATAAGCATGGATTCAACAGCATAAGGGCTGTTCCATTTCTTAATATAATTTTCTCTTATCCTGCCTGAACCTAGCGCAAATACCCATTCAACGGGCTTGTCTGCAAGAATGGCGAGCGGGCTTACCGCATGGGTCGCATAATTAAGTGGAGGCCATCCGGGCCATGGAGCTCCCCATTCTTCCATATCCTGCATGTGTGATCCTCGTAAAAATTGTATTTTGCCAAGTCTGCCTTCATCCTTTAATTTTTTTACATATAGAAATTCCCTGGTGTAGGCTGCAGTTTCCATCATCATATAAACTGTGCCAATTTTTCTTCGCATCCTTACTATTTCTTTGCAATCCTCTACATCGATAGCCATGGGAACTGTGCAGGCTACATGTTTGCCCGCTTTCAGACAGTCCAGTACAATCGGAGCATGAGTGTCAGCTGGGGTAACAATATGTATTGCATCTATTTCTTTTACTTTGCAGAGATCTCTGTAATCAGAAAAAAGCCTGTCAACACCATATTTTTTACCTGCCGCCTTAAGTTTTTTTTCATCTCTCTGGCAGATTGCATAAAGTTCTGCATGCGGATGGTTCTGATAAATAGGTATGAAATCGGCACCAAATCCTAAGCCTACTATAGCCACTTTTACTTTTTGGCCTGGCATACCTTGCTCCTTTTAATTTAGATAGATCAATTAATATATTAGTTTCTCCTTGCTGACTATTTCATAGCATCAACAAGGATCATTTCAATACTTCCCCTGTTGTTTTCAGGGTCAAAGTATGCATCAATTATTTTTTCATTAGGAAGAGAATTAATTCTTTCATTCATTATTTTTAATGCTTTTGAGTTGATTTCGATTGCTTTCTCAACAGGCATTCTCTCAGGATTGATATCAAACCCGTAGTATTCTTTGTATCCTGCCATTTTCAGAACATAAAGCATGGCTTCAGCCTGCTGCCATTCAACTACGCCGATATTCAAATCCTGGTCATAGTTACCCATCGGCTGACTGTTCCAGTGGGTGTTAAACAATCTGCCTTCTCTCAGGCATCTTGCAATAGCATAAGGAGTATCTTCCCCGCCCATTCTTATATGTCCAATTTCTGGCTGCATTCCCATGAGCGGAACTCCTTTTTCAAGAAGTTCTTTGTTTACCGGATTTGTGAGTCTTTCCTCAATGTCCTTGCAGGCAATAAGACCGTCAGCAGTAGTCCTGTAGATATTATTCGGTGCCGGTTCATATGGTTTGGGTTCAATAGCAACGATTACTCCGGGAACTTCATCCATCGCTTCTGCAACAGATGATTCAAATCTATCCCACATATCATAATAATTGGTCCCAAGTGAATATGTGTACCCGTCTATCCCGGGCCAGATACCTGCATGGTGCAGATTTTTTTCTTTTGCAAACTTGAGGCATCCTACAAGAGTATCTATTGCTTTCTGCCTGTAACCGTTTATCGGATTTGAAAGTGAACCGAATTCATATTCTTTTGGATAAAATATGGCAGGATAACAGGATTGCAGCACTATTCCTGATTCTTTTTCAAGTTGTTCATATAAATAATAATTTTCTTCATTTACTTCGTTAGGATAATGAGCCTCTATAGCTTTCACACCATATTTTGCCATGTCGGCTGCCATTTCTATTCTTTCGGGAATAGTCTTGGGAGGAACATAAGCTTCATGAAATCTTCCTCCACCTGGTGTAAAATACCAGATACCTACAGACATTTTCAAATCAAGACTAAAACTATTCATGTGTTTCAGCAGCTCATCCCTGTTGAGTCTTTTTTTCTGATAGCTTGTATCAGTTATTTGANNTTTATTTTGAAACCTCTATCTGTATTTTTATCTGCTTGCCCGGATCAGTTTTAAGCAACCTTATTGCTTCCTCAGTTTTTTCAAGAGGGTATGTCCCTGTAATAAGTGAATCAAATTTCACAAGTTCATTCTCTATTATTCTGATTGTCTGAGCCCACGCAAGAGGAGCGAGCCATGCGGAACGTATTTCTTTATCCATAGTATGAAAACTTAAAGCCGGAATCTTGAAAACATCATCTTCATTGGGCAGACCATAATGAACAATTGTTGCACAGTTACCTGATACGGAGACTGCCTGCTCGAAAGCAGCATTTGAGCTTGTCGGAACAATTGCCCTGTCCGCAAGTCTTCCTGCATTAACTTCTCTTATTGATTTTTCCAAATCATCTGTATAATACCTGGAACTTTTTTCAACTACATTGAAAATAAAATCTGCTCCTACCTTTTTCCCCTGCTCAAGTCTCCAGTCGTCATTTTTTGCACCAATAAGAGCTATTCTTCCAGCTCCCATTCTTTTGGCAAGCTGGGTCATCATCATTCCCATTGAACCCGGACCAAAAATAGCTACGAAATCTCCTGGCTGGATTTTAAGTTTTCTTAAACCATTAAATGCACAGGCAAGAGGTTCTGTAAAAGCACCTTCTGCATAACTTACGCCATCCGGAAGCTTGAATAATCCGGTATATCTTGAAACACAGTATTCAGCAAAAGCCCCGTTTACAGAAACACCCGGCGTAGTGCCGTTTTCACATAAATGAGTCTGACCTTTTGCACATGAAATACAAGCATTGCAATTCTGGACAGGATTTACGACGACCCTGTCGCCTGGTGCAAAAAGACCAAGCATCTGCGGCACTTTTCCGACTTCAACCACTTCTCCGGTAAACTCGTGTCCCAGAACTATCGGACCTTTACCGCTTGCTGTTCCGACCGGAGAAAGTCCGTAATAATAAGAGATATCCGAACCACAAATACCACAATTCTTAACTTTTACAAGAACATCTATGTCAGTTACTTCCGGTATGGGAATCTCTTCCATTTTCATTTTTTCGGCCTCATAAAAGACCTGTGCTTTCATAGTACCTTTCAATTTTTCCTCCTTAAAATTTATTTGTCATATTTATCAATTAATTTGTCAAGAAATACCTTGCAGTCTGCAGTTACATCAAGAGCTTTCGGCCAGAAACATAGATCAATTGTCCACCATTCATCTTTATAACCTGCATCAAGTATTGCAGGTATTATCTCATCAAAATCAAGTTTACCCGTTCCCAGAGGAGCATGTGTGCTGGTATCTCCATCATGCAGTGTTCCATCTGAGTCTATAAGATGAACGTGGCCGATTTTTCCTGTAAGCATATGTGCAAACTGGACAACACCTTTTGGCAGAATTTCTTTTTCTCCCATTTGTCTTGCCCCAATTACACCTGACATATAAGCATGGCAGGAATCAAACATTATTGAAAAATTCGGATTATCTACTTTGTAAACCATTCGGACTACTTCGCTTGGCTTATTAAATAAAAATCCTGGTTCGAATTCCCACACCAGTCTGACTCCTTCTTTTGCGCACACATCTGCTGCCTTATTCCAGACTGATGCCACTTTGTTAAAACAGGTTTCATAATCCATGCCACCGGGAATCTCAGTAGGAGGACTTACAGTATCAACCCTGAGTTTTGGAATCTGTATATCAACACATAACTCAAGGTTATCTTTTACAGCTTTAAGATAATCTTCTTCTGTTGAAGTTGCAGGTGCCGGGAAAGGAGCAGCAACACCGGAAACACCGAGATTGTATTTCTTTAAAAGGTCTTTTATTTTCGCTCTTTCCTCTTTTGTGTTTTCAGGAAGATGAGGTGGAAATGCTCCCAGTTCAAAACCATCGAATCCAAGCTCAGAGATTCTTTTTAGCACGTCCTCAAGAGGAATAGGAGCTTCCGAATAACCACCCCAGATATATGCCCAACCCCCGATTGATGTTTTCTTTGCCATTTGATAACTCCTTTTTAATTTTATTAATTTTTTTAATTTTAAATATAAAACTTATTTAAATTTAAAAATTAATCAAAAATCATCAGAACAGATAATAATATGATTTATAATAACCTTATTTTTTATAAGGTTTAATCATCGGAATATCAGTATTTATATCCGGACCGAAAAATTTGATAATCAGCAGATCATCTTTTCCATCATTTTTTACAGTAAGAGGTTTTACTGCTCTGTCATGAGTAACAAGAAGTTCATCACATTCAAAATTACCTGCTTCTATTTTGTGGCCGTCATATGTTCCCCTGCCTCTCCAGACAAGAACACTGTAAACACCCTTCTCCTGTGATATGAATGACTGTCCGGGTTTTACAACCAGCCTTTTGCCGGAAAACTTGTGGGTATTATAATAAATCCAGTGTTCTTCACCACCAGGCTGTTTTGATTCTTCAACAAAAACATTCGGAAGATGATGATTTTCATAAAAGTAAGGATCTCCGTTTGCTTCCCAGTCAAGCTGTTCCAAAATGATTCTTTCTCCTTTTGATTCCCTGTCTTCCTTCCTTACATCTTTGAACAAAAGATCTTTGGATATTATCTTCCCTGCATTTAATGCCTGAAGCATTGCAAATACGTCAGAATCCTCCTGTAGTTCTATTGTAAGAGCTGTACCAGGTGCATGCAGAATTCCAGACGGTAGAAAGAATCCTTCCCCTGGTACATTCAGATAAGCTCTTGAATGACGAAGAATCAGATCATCCTTCCAGTCGACAAGATACGGGAGCAGAATATCAAATTTTTTTTCGTCAACAATATATGGATGAACACCAAAGAATGTTTCAGGGTGAGGACCTGTTTCGATATCTTCAGGAAAATAATAAGCTTCGTCTTTTGAATTTCTGCCTACAAGACGGGCATCTTTTTCCATCTGATGAATATGATAAGGTATTCTTGCACCAAAATCATATATCTTGCATAATCTTCCAAGATTTTTATGGGTTTTGGAATATTCTTTTCCCATTACTAGTTCAGGTGCAGCTTCAACAGCATCTTTTAAGAGGATTTTTTCTCCAGAATCAAGATTAAGATAACTTAAGCCTTCGTCTTCAGGGCTTATTCTGTTGTCTGCTTTTGTTACAGATGCAAGCCATCTTTCACAAATAAAACCTCTTTCACCCACATTATATTCTTTTTCAGGCAAACCGAGCCTTTTCCCCGGAGGAAGAAAATCCCTTGCAACCCAGGCAGGCTTTAATTTAAGAATACCATTATTACCTTCAAGAGTTTTTTCGACTATGCTTCTGATACCAGTCATTTTTTGGCCTCCAAATCAAACTATTTATTTTATTTAAATTAAAAATAAAAATTTTATTCTGTATAATAATTAATACAGATTAATACAGCTAAAAATATCCATTTAATTCTGCAATAATCCCTTCCACATAAAATAAATCCGATTAAACTTCTGCTTCCAGACTTATTTCTGTTGCTTTATCAAAAATATGTGATCTTGCAATATTAAAATTAGCAAAAATTTTATCGCCGATATTAGCCATGAATTTTGGAGGTGCAACTGCCTTTACAATAATATCCTCTGTAAATTTAAGGTTGAGAATGTCTTCAACTCCCATACTTTGCTTGAAGTAAACTCTGCATTCAAATGAGTTTTCGTCCCTCTTTTCTCTTGACACTTCAATATCCTCAGCTCTTATACCAAGAATAACCTTTTTGTCTTTTGCTGACTTTACAAGCTGGCATTGCTTATCTGTTAGTTTACATTCCATTTTGTAATCGTCTGCACCGATGACAAGTTTTTCTCCGAATATTTCTGAATCAAGAAGATTTATCATCGGGCTACCAACAAATTTTGCTACAAAAGTGTTATAAGGTTTATTGTAAATCTTATCAGGAGTACCTACCTGTATAAGTTTTCCTTCATTTAAAACTCCGATTCTGTCCCCCATTGTCATTGCTTCTATCTGATCGTGGGTAACATAGAAAAATGTAGAGCCAAGGTCAAGATGAAGTCTTGCAAGTTCTGCACGCATTTCTTCCCTTAATTTGGCATCAAGGTTTGATAGTGGTTCATCCATCAGAAAAACTTTCGGACTTCTTACTATTGCCCTGCCAATAGCAATTCTCTGCATTTCGCCACCACTTAAATTTATAGTCTGTCTGTCCAGCAGGTGTTCTACATGCAGTATTTTTGCAACTTCATTAACCTTTTTTGCCATTATATCTTTCGGAGTCTTTCTCAAATTTGATTTTAATGGAAATTCAAGATTCTGTCTGACTGTATAATGAGGATATAGAGTATAATACTGGAAAACAAAAGTAACATCTCGTATAGCAGGGCTCAGCCTGGTTACATTCTGGTCTCCAAGAAAAACATCTCCATGGTCAGGTTTCTCAAGTCCGGAAACTATCCTTAAAGTAGTAGTTTTGCCAGCTCCGGTGGGGCCCAGAAGTACAAAAAACTCTTTGTCTTTTATATCAATGTTAAGATCATCGACAGCAACTACATCCCCAAACGTCTTTCTTATTGATTCTAATTTTACTTCAGCCATATATAATCCCCTTAATTTTAT
>DNFX01000085.1 GCA_003486795.1 Actinomycetota bacterium | reverse complement strand
TGTAGGACGTTTCTTTTCAACAAGATAATATCTCAGGACTTCCTGTATTATTGCAACCATGGGAACAGCAAGCAGCAGTCCTATCCATCCGAAAACAGCTCCGCCCGCAATCAGTGATAAAATTATTATTCCCGGATGAAGCCCTATTTGGTATTTCATAATATTGGGAGATATTACGTAATTATCCAACTGCTGTATTGCAACAAATATAATCACAACAAGTAGTGCTTTAAGAGGGGAAACAAATAATGCGATAAACGCCGCAGGGATAGCCCCTATAATCGGACCGAGAAAGGGGATAAGATTAAATAGTCCGGCCATAAATCCAAGCAGAACAGCAAAATCAATTCTCAGGATCAGAAGGGCTATTGTACATAAAACACCGACAATAAAAGAAATAATCAGCTGCCCTCTTATATATCTGCTGAAAACCCTGTTGATTTTTGCAAGGATGGTATCGACTTCGAGCTTTTTTCTTAAAGGTATTATTTTTAAAAAAGCAGAATGGATCATTTCTGTATCTTTTAATATATAAAAGCCGAGTAATGGTCCTATGATAAAGTTAACGATTATGTTGAAAGCAGTCCTGGTAACAGTAGTGGCTCCCTGAAAGATATTAAAATTTTCAATATTCAGCATACCGAGGAGATATTTGGAAATTTCTTCGGAAGTCAGCTGATCTGATTTTATCTGGAAAAAGTCCTGCATGTTCTTAATAAGTGCGTTTGTCGCAACCAGGTTGCTTAAATATTCAGAAAAACTCTGCATATAATAAGGTATCTGCATTATAAAAGTTTTAAACTGCTCTATTACAAGCGGAATAAGAAAGAACAAAATAATAAAAATGATTGCCAGGAAAATTATATAAGATATTGTTACTGCGAATATTTTTCTCATTTTTTTCTGCAACAGCTTGACAAGAGGTATAAGCATATATGCAATTACAATCCCTATAAGAAGAGGAGTTGTTGCTGTTCTTACAAGATAAATTACATAAAAAACAAGAACAATTATTATAATTAATCCGATCAGGGACCAAGAAAATATCCCTATATTTTTCATTGATGAAATGTGGTTGTTGCTGAAAAACCTGTTCTTTATTTTTTTTCTAAAATTCTGCAAACTATTTAAGCCAGTCTTTTTAAGTTATAAAAATAGAAATTTTCACTATTAAATTATATAGACAAATATTCGTGATTACAATTTTACAAAAAGTGTTTAAAAAATTATTATTTAAAAATGAAGAAAAGCACTTATATTAATAATTAATTGAAGTAAAAGAGCAATTATGATAAATTTTATAAGCAATTTTTATTTAAGGATTGAATTTTAAAAAATGCCGGTACAATCTATAGCTTCCTATATCTCAAATTTAATTTCATTAGGCATAATGATTTTAATTTCATTATTCCTTTTTTTGATTATCTTTTTGATTTTTAAAGCACTTACAGGAAAAAGTGACAAAAAAGGAACAGAAGAGGAAAATGAAAAGCAAAAGGGCTCTTATGCTTTCAGAATGATAAATATAAGAAAGGACCCCAACCTGCTTTTGAATCTTTTTTCTCTTTTTATATTTTTTATTTTTTATATAATTTTTATTCTACTGGCTCTATGTTTTATTATAATCAAAGATTTTATTGCTCTGAAACTAAATCTTTTTTTCATAGGAGTAATTTTTGTTTTTGTGATTGCTACTATAGTTTATATTGTAAAATCAGGAATATTTAGACAGGACTGATTGCTTTGAGTAGTTCTCTTATAAAATCAAGTTTTAATATCTATATTTCCGGATTTGGATGCTGCAAGCAGGAGATAATTGCTTCAGCTGGTCCGGTTTATGATATAAGCAGGTTCGGAATTTCTATAGTAAGTTATCCGGAAAATGCTGATGTACTCATAGTCCAGGGATTTTTAAACAGAAAATATATCAGAAGACTTCTTGAGATATATGATTCCATGAAGAGTCCGAAATGGGCCATTGCTTATGGAAAATGTGCAATTGAAAATGCCTTTTTTGAATCCGGGGATGAGCTTGCTGACACTTTTAAAAAAAAGATGGATTTTGATATTTATGTTCCTGGATGTCCTCCGAGACCGGAAGCTTTCATATATGCAATGCTAAGACTTATAGAAAAGGTTTAATCAGGAAAGAATTATAAACATAATGGCATATGAAGAATTAAAAAATAACAGAGAAAAACGTTCCATCAATTATTCGCAAGATATTGAAAAGGAAATTGATTTTCTTTTTGGCAATAAAATCGGTGCTATTTATAATTATGGCAGGGATCTTCTTTTTGATGTTTCTCCGGAAAATCTGTCGGAAGTTATAAATGTACTTAAAAACAACCACGAACTCGGATTTGACGTATTAAGTTATATCAAATACAAAGAGCAGAGAAATTTTCTTTTGATAGGTCTTCTTTCATACAGTAAAGGGATCACTGTAAATATAAGAGTAAGGCATATTTTTCCCGAAAGAAAAATTGAATTCACATCGGTTGTTGATTCAGTTAAAAAATATTATGAAAATGCAGAATATTATACTGACAGACAATATCTCAAAGATGCAAACAGGGATGCAGTCATTCTTTCACAGATACCTGAAACTCTTGACAGTTTTGATATATATCTCTCATTTGAAGACAATATAATAACCAGAGCATATCTCTCAAACGATATTTCCTTATTTAATCAGAGCATAATATTTAAAATTTCTGAATTAAATAAAATTATTGCCAGCATAAGTATGCTGTATTATAAAGCCGTGGTTTTCCCTGAACTTTGTTTATGCATGGGTATTGAAAACCTTCTTTCGTTAAAAATACCCAAAAGAGCGGTTTATATAAGAATGCTTTTGTGCGAATTATTCAGAATATCCAGTCATCTTTCTTTTATTGTAAATACAAGTCTTATCATAGGAAACCAGAATGTTTTTAACTATACTTTGACGGAAAGAGAGAAAGTACTGAATATTATTGAAATGATAACAGGTTCAAGGGTAATTCCGAATTTTGTGAGAATAGGCGGAGTAAAAAAAGACATTGATGAAAGTACACTGAAAATAATACAGAAATCGCTTCCTATGATTTTCAAAAATATCAGGAAAATAGAGGATTCATTCTCAAGCGATATTGTCATTCTTGGAAAATTAAAGGAAATCGGATATCTGAGTGTAAAAGATGCACAATCTTTTGGTCTTACCGGTCCGAATCTCAGAGCATCGGGATTCAGATATGATCTGAGAAAAGATCCGGGATATTTACTCTATAAGGATTTCTCGTTTACTGTTCCACTTGGAAGATATGGGGATAATCTTGACAGAGTTATTATAAGATTTAAGGAAATATATCAGTCCTTAAAAATAATTAATGAGATAATAAAAATAATTCCGATAGGTCCTGTAGACAAGATGCTGAGCCCGTCTTCTATTTATCTGGAAGAATCACCTGTAATCTCCAGTGTTGAGTGCCCTGATGGCATTTTCAAGCTTTATATGGAAATCCATCCTGATGCAGGAATCGAAATAATACCTATCGGGCCTGTGTCCAATAATATCAGTGCCTGTGAGAAAACACTTGAGGGCTGTAATTTTAATAATCTGTTGACAACTATATCAAGTTTCTGCATAGAGAGTCCGGAATTGTATTAACGGCAGAAAATTTATTTATCATTATTTTGTTTATTTTTATTGTGGAAATTTAAAGATGCTTTTGATTTTAAGAAAAATTGGAATAATTATACTTACCCTGGGCATAAATCTGTATATTGTTTCATTTTTAAATAATAAAATAATTGCAAGAACAGAGCTCCGACGGGGTTTTAAAGGATTTAAAAGAGGAAGCACAGGTTATCCGTTTTCCAGCTCTTTAAAGTATATCGCCAAAAATTATACATTTTCTATCTGGGACATAATTATCTTTGTGCTTTCCCTGAGTGTCTGGGCATTTTTACCTATTTCTTATAATATTTCCCTTGTTGAATCGGACTTTAATCTGATTGCAGTTATTATAATTTATATACTTATTATCATCTTCAGGATTTTTTCAGTTTCTTATTCCAGTTATGGGTATATAATAAGTGATTCGATAAAAAGAATAAATCAGATATTTTCCCTTATGCTGCCAATGTTTTTCTGTATATTATCAGTTGCAGTCCTAAACAGCACTCTGAATTTCAGAACGATTATAAACTCCCAGTATCAGCTCTGGAATATTGCTTATCAGCCTGTGGGCTTTGTGGTTTTCTTTACAAGTATTGTTCTTCAGATAAAACTACTAAATCTTTTTGATATAAATCAGTTTACTATTGAAGGCAATATCATAAAAGAAGGGGAAGGTATAAGCAAGCTTGTTCACAGATTTTCAGGATACATAATAATATTCTTTACAATTATTCTGTTTAATACCCTTTATCT